>JANOYI010000090.1:0-32576 GCA_031428795.1 Ilumatobacteraceae bacterium
CGAACATGCTGAAGAAATGAGCAGCCAACAACGTCGGCGAGACCTGGTCATCGCCGGCCATGAGGGCAACGAGCACGCCGCACGTGGAGCGCTGACTGGGGTCGACCCCGTTGATCGTCAGCTCGCACTCGGCGCACTTGCTCGCATGGACGCGCTGACCGACGACGACCTGCGAAGGGCATTCGAGGACGAGATCGCATCCGTTCGTCAGCGAGCGGTCACCCTTGCCGCAACCCACCCGGACGTGTCGGTGCTTTCGCTGCTCCACGATCTCGACGCAGCAGTGGTCGAGGCAGCGGCGTGGGCCGCCGGTGAGCAGGAAGCCGTCGACCACGACGTCGTGTCGATGCTGTGCGAACTCGGTGCAACTGCACCCGATCCGCTCGTTCGCGAAGCCGCCGTCGCCGCCCTGGGCGCCATCGGCGACGAGCATGGGCTGGCGGTCATCCTGGCTGCGTGTACCGACAAGCCGAACATCCGTCGACGAGCGGTTCTGGCTCTCGCACCATTCAGCGGGCCGGAAGTTGATGCGGCGCTCGCAGCCGCACTGATCGACCGCGATTGGCAGGTTCGACAGGCCGCAGAAGACCTTTCGCCACACATGGATCCTGGCGGCGAGGCACTTTAAGACGATCGTCGACTACCGGGCCCAATGCCGATTTGTGGAGACAGACGACACATGCTGCGGCCGACTGGTGGCCCGATCTCGGCTCTAGCGTGCCGTGATGCGCCGACTCGTTGCCTTCGCCCTAGCCGCTGCCCTCGTCGTCTCCTGCAGTTCATCCAGCGACACGACCAGCGACACGACCAACAACACGACCAACAACACGACCGCACCCACCGCCGAAACTGTCGCTCCGGATACGACCGCTGACCCAACGATCACGGTGACGCCAGAGTCAACTGATCCGAGCACAGCGCCGTCGACCACCGCGGACGCAAGCACAGATCCCCTCGACGGACGACCGTTTGACGTATTCGTGCCCACCACCTACAACGCCGAGACAGCCATGCCGCTGGTGGTGCTGCTGCACGGATTCGGAGCCAGCGGCATCATTCAGAACCTGTACTTCGGGCTGCAGCCCCTCGCCGAGAGCCGTGGATTCTTGTACGTGCATCCAGACGGCACGATCAATACGCTCGACAGGCAGTTCTGGAACGCGACCGACGCGTGCTGCGGTTTCGGGTCCCCGGTGGACGACGTCGCCTACCTCACGGCGCTCGTCGAGGACGTGCAAAGCAATTACACCGTCGACCCCAAGCGGATCTTCTTCGTCGGCCACTCCAATGGCGGCTTCATGTCGTACCGAATGGCGTGCGACCGTGCCGACAAGGTCGCCGCCATCGTCAGCCTGGCGGGTGCGACGTGGGAGGACAACACGAAGTGCAACCCGTCCGAGCCCGTGAGTGCGCTGCAGATCCATGGCACTGCCGACGACACCATTCAGTTCGATGGCGGCACGCTGTTCGGCAACGACCACCCCGGTGCACGCGAGACCGTGGCTTCCTGGTCGGCCAACAACGGCTGCACCGCACCGGCTACCGAACTGCCAACGCAGCGCGACGTTGATGCCACTATCGAAGGCGATGAGTCAACCGTCACCCAGTACGGCGGCTGCCCATCGACGGGGGCAGTCGAGTTGTGGGTCATCCCGGAAGGAACCCATATCCCGCCGCTGTCACCGACGTTCGGTGCCCAGATCATCGACTTCCTGTTCGCCCACCCGAAGGCGTAAACAACCCGCGTCCGTGCACGATGTCCTGCAAGACGACAGCCCGCCAGCCGAGCGACACTGCTCAGACGGTCAGAAGTCGAAGCGGTACACGTTGGTGTCGCGCTGGGTGAAACCGATGCGCTGATACAAACGGTTGGCGGCTTCACGCGACGGACGGCTGGTCAGACTGACCGCCTTCACGCCGCGAGCGCGGGCTTCTGCCAACGCCGCCTGGTTCAACGAGTCGCCCACACCGTGACCACGAGCGCTGCCATCGACGACGACGTCCTCGATCCACGCCTTGAGCCCGGTCGGAATGCGGTACAGAACCAAAGTCAGCGTTCCAACGATCGAGCCATCAAGACGCGCGACGAAGACCACCGAGCCTGGGTCAGCCACGAGTAGAGCCACCTGAGCTGCGTCGGGCGGTGGCGAGCTCTGCGACAACTGCGGGATGAGGTCGGCGAAGGCCTGGACCAATTCGTCTGTTGCTTCGTTGGCAATCTCAATCGTCACGCTCACGGCACAGCACGCTAATGGTCCGTGTCGGGGGAGGCTTCCTCCGTTGCGACTTGCGGTGCGCCGCCGCGTATGGTGCGCCTCCATGGAACCCGCCCGCGCCCTCGCCGCTGCCCTCGAACCCGTCGTTGGCCAGGTGTACTTCTCTCCCGAATGCCACGCGAACTACGCCGCGCTCGGTTTCGCTCCCAGCGCGAACCAGGCCGCCGGTGTGGCGTTGCCCGACGGGCCAGCGTATTTCACCAGCCGCGGCTCGGTCATGGGCCGGGTTCCGGGCGAAGTGATCGCGGCTGCGTTCGCGGTGTTCAACCCAGCAGCGGTCATCCCATCGGTTCGTCACGGCTGGACGCTCACCGACGCGGCCACCATTTGCCAAGCTCGCGATGACGGCGCCCTCGCCCAACTTGAGCGGTTGTTGGGCGCGGCTCCAGCCGGCGTCGAGCGCGCTCGCGAAATTCTCACTCGCGCCGTCGAGCCACTTCGGCCGGAAGGCCGACCATTGTTCGCAGGCCTTCGGTCGCTGGCACTCCCCGCCACCGACCTCGGCGTCGTGTGGCGTCTGGGCGACCAGCTTCGCGAGTACCGCGGCGACAGCCACACCGCTGCCTGGATCAGTGCCGGAATCGACGCCACCGAAATCGGCCTGCTCAGCGAGCTGTACTGGGGTTTGCCGATGCGCAGCTATAGCCGCACACGCGCATGGACTGACGAGCAATTCGAAACCGCCTATCAGCGCCTGCGTTCACGTGGGCTTGTCGACGAGATTGGTTTCACCACGGCTGGCCGCGATCTACGCGAGAACATCGAGACCAACACTGACGTGCAGATGGCTGGCATCGCCCGTGCGATGGGCAGTGGTCTGCAGGAGCTCGTCGACATCCTCCTGCCATGGGGTGAGGCCATTCGCGCCGGCCATGGGTACCCGGCATCTGGCCCTCACGATCTTGCCGACCTGGCTAAGGACATGGCCGGGGGCCACTGATACGGTCCGCCCATGATCCTGCACACGCTCGACACCGTCGGCACCGAACAGTTCGGCGACCACACCGGTTGGCACCCCACCGCTGAGGGCCTGTGCCAGGGCGAAATCTGCGTCCCCGCCGCTGGCAGCTTGCGCGCCGACGGCACCGTCGACGTGGGGATCGCTGCGCAGCGCCTGGGCATGCCGCTGGTGCATGATGCCGACCACGGGGTCTGGGCGCTCGGGCCGGCAACCCTCGGCGGCAAGGCGCTGACCACGGCAACCGCGGCCGACCCTGCGCTGCTCACGCACGACGGGCAGCCGTTCCGACTGTCGTCACTGCGCGGTCGAAAGGTACTGCTGGTCGCCTGGTCCAGTTATTGAGGCTGTCGCACCAGCCTGCCCGGGTGGCAGGCACTCCACACTGAACTCGCAGCACTCGGCCTGACCGTTGTCACCGTCGCTCTCGACGTCGAGCCGGCGCACACAACCAAATGGATCGACGCGGCTCGGCCGGCAGACGCTTCACTGGCGCACCCCAGCCTGATCGACACGCAGCACATCACCGACGAGCTGTTCGGTTTCAGCAACATCCCGATGGCCGTCTGGATCGACGAGACCGGCACCATCGTGCGGCCCGCTGAAGGTGCCTCCATCGAGACCAGCCCGCTGCGCAACATGGACATTCCCGAGGGTCTGCCCGAGCGGATCACGCGCATGCTCACCGAGGTCAAGAAGATCCCCGACATCGCCGACGATTACCGCGCGGCCATTGTCGACTGGGCCACCAACGGTGCCGAATCGCCGTATGTGTTGTCGGCCGACGAAGTCGTCGCTCGGTCGCAACCGCGCGGCGATGATGAAGCTCGCGCCGCTGCCTGCTTCGAGCTCGGCGAATACTTGCGTCGCACGGTCGGCCCCGACGCCGCCGTTGGTTGGTGGCGCGAGGCGCACCGCCTGTACCCCGCCAACTGGACCTACAAGCGCCAGGCCTGGACACTGGTCACCACGCCCGAGGGCGCGGAAGACAACGACCTGATGCAAGGCCCCACCGATGTCTACGAAGGCAACTGGCTCGACGACGTCATTGCGTCCGGTGGCGGCGAGGCCTACACCCTCGTTCCGCGGTTGTAGTTCAGCCACTCAGTCGCGAAGTCGACAATCTCTCGCAGGTCGCACGCAATCACTTCGCCGGCCCCAAGTGAGGCTTTGTCCCCGTCAGGTCGGCGAACCCATGCTCTTGAAAGCGGGATGATGGGTCGGCGGCCCGGCCAGAGTCAGTGGCCCGGCCAGAGTCGCCGGGTCCGAGGTTTCCTTTCGGTACTCGGTAACTCCAGTTACCGCGGCGGTAACTGGAGTTACCGCCCAACAGAAAAAAGTACCCTGTGCTGACAGCAAGCAGTGCGCCGGCCACCGGCCCGCCGCCTCCACTTCGAGAGCATGGGTTTTGGTTTTGGGTTGGATTGCTGTGCCCAAGTTGCGTCAAGTGACGGCGATAGCGTGACGAGTCATGGAGCACGTCCGCTGGCTGGCGCAACCGACGTTGCAGCGCCCCATCGTGATCGCCGCATTCACCGGCTGGAACGATGCGGCCGACGCCGCGAGCAACAGCGTTCGGCATCTCATCGAAGCGTGGCAGGCGCAGCCACTCGCCGAGATCGACCCGGAGGAGTTCACCGACTTCGCCACCGTTCGCCCGCACGTACGCCTCACCCCCGAGCAGCGGCGCACCATCGTGTGGCCGACGGTTGGTGCGTGGAGCGCGAGCACGCGTGGTGGAGATGTCATCTTGATCCTGGGCCCCGAGCCAGCACTTCGCTGGCGCCTGTTCACGCAGCAGCTGATTGGCATTGCGCAGCGTTTCGACGTCTCGATGGTGCTGACGCTCGGGGCCCTGCTGGCCGACGTGCCGCACAGCCGGCCCGTGCAGCTCATCGGCACGGCCACGGAGCAAGACGTCATCGATCGTTTCGACCTACAGCGCAGCCGCTACGAAGGCCCCACCGGAATCGTTGGCGTCGTGCAAGACGCCTGCACCCGCGCGGACATGTCGTGCGCGTCGCTCTGGGCAGCCGTGCCGGCGTACGCGTCACAGGTGCCGTCGCCGAAAGCGTCACTTGCCCTCGTCGAACGCGCATGCGAGATGATCGGCACCCCGGTGCCAACGTCGCGCCTGCTGGCTGACTCGATTGCGTACGACGCCCGCGTGACTGCCTTTGTCGCCAACGATGCAGACCTCGTCGGCTACGTCGAACGGTTGGAGTCGCTGTCCGATAGCGGCGAACTGGACGACACCGACTTTGACGAGGACGACGACGACGATGACGATGACGACACGGTCGGCGGCGAGCTCGAGCCCGGCGGTGACGTTGAAGTGAACAGTGAGGCCTTCATGGCCGAACTGGAGCGCTACCTGCGCGACCAAGAAGGCGACGAGAAGTAGCCCAATTCAATCGTGCTCACCGCGCCATACCGGCCGGCGTGGCGGCTCGAAGGTTGCGGCTTGCAGGTTGCCGTCGATCGCAGCGAAGGCCATCGGCCCCCACCACTGCGCGCCTACTGTTGGGTGCGGCAGGTTGTCGCGGCTGAACCAGCCAAGGTCAGCGGTTTCCAGCGGGTGAGCCTCCAAACTGCCACCGGTTGCGCGACAGTGGAACAACAACAGGTACATGGCGAAGCGGGTGAAGCCCATCCGCTGGCCGTCGATCACGCTCAGCAACTGCACGGGCTCGCACTCGATGCCGGTCTCCTCCAACACCTCCTTGACCACTACTTCGCTGGGTGAGTAGCCGCTATCTGCCCAGCCGGTTGGATACAGCCAGACGCCGCTGTCGCCGCGTTGCACCAGCAGTATCTCGCCAGCGTCGTTGCCGACCACTGCCCCGATGGCCACCTTCGGGGTGACGTATCCGGGAATGCCTTCACCGACGCTCTCCATCCATTCCTGAATGAAGTGGTCGGTCTCGCGACGAACCTCCAATGCCTCCTCGGCCGCCGCCTTGATGTCGGCTGCAACGTGGAGCACTTCTTCGAACCGCTCGCGCTCGTAAAGGTTTTGCGTGAACCCAAGCCCGGTGCGGGCGATGCCGGCCAAGGCTTCGCTCCAACGAGCAAGGTCGCGTGTGAAGTCCTGGGGAGTCGCGTCACTCACGTCACGACCGTACCGTGATTCAGAGATCGAGTGCCACGCCTACCAAAGGCATACACGCACTACGTGCTGTCGCTCGCCTCCCAACCCGATGAGCTGAGGGTCTCTCCCGTCGACCCTCAGCTCGCCTCCTACACTCCCTTCCGTGCCCCTCACACTTTCCCTTCGTCGCCGCAGCGTGACCGTGGTGCTCTGCCTGGCGTTCGCAGCAGCGTGCAGTGACACTGGCCAAGGGGGCGCCGACACCGTCGATACGGTTGCGGCCACCAGCACCACTGCTCATCCTGACGACGGGGCACTGGTCATCGGCGCAATCCTGCCTCGCAGCGGCAGCGCGGCCGATCTGGGGTCGTCGATGAGCGACGCATTGGCGGTCGGGATTGCCGAGATCAACGCGGCCGGCGGCATCAACGGCGGCCCCGTACGGCTGATCACTGCCGAGGAGGGCAGCAATCTCGCAACGGCAGGGCTGGCGGTCCAAAGCCTTGCACCTCGTGTCGACGCCATCATCGGGCCTACTTCGTCGCTCAACACCCTCGGCACTCTTGGCGGTGCCGTCGATTCGGGGGTCCTGACGTGCAGCCCGACGGCCACGGCACTCGCTCTCGACACGTTCCCTGACAATGGGCTGTTCTTTCGCACCATTCCGAGCGACTCGCTGCAGGCGGCTGCCATCGCAAGGGTTGTCGAGGCATCGGGCAGCAGCACTGCCGTCGTTGTCTACCTCGATGATGGTTACGGTCGGCCCTTCGCTGAAGCCACAGAAAACGCCATCGACGCGTTCGGCACCGAGGTAGCAGCAACCGTCGGTTTCGAAGCCAATGAGGACTCGATCTCGGCGGCGGTCACAGAGGCGTTGGTTCATGAACCGGAGGTGGTTGCCGTGATCGCCGACGGCGTGACCGGGCCGGCCATCATCAACGCCATCGACGCTGCGGCGCAAACGCGATTGTCCTACGTCGTCAACGACGCGATTCGCCGTCCAGCTCCGTCAGCGCAACCGTTCAGTCCGGGCTTGGCGCTGCGCGTCAGCGGCGTGTCCCCTGTGGCGTACGCGGGCTCCCCGACCTTCACGCAGGCATTACTCACCGTCAACCCCGACGCCACCGGGCTGTATGCACACAACGCGTACGACTGCCTCACCATCATCGCCCTCGCCGCTCATGCAGCGGGCTCCAACCAGCCCACCGACATCGCTGGGGCGGTCACATCGGTCACCACCAGCGGCTCGAGCTGTGCGATGTTCGACGACTGCGATGAACTGCTCGATAGCGGTCGCAACATCAACTACAATGGGCCGAGCGGCAACCTCAGTATCGATGTCAACGGCAACATGTCGGCCGCCAACTTCGAGAAGTTCAAGTTTGACAGCCTCGGCCGCGACTTCGCCGACGGCCTCGTTGCGATTGGCCTCGGTTAGCCGACGGTCAGCCGACGGTCAGCCGAGACGCAACACGATCACACTGGGCGGCGACTGCTCAGCACAATGAAGCGACGAGCTCTTCCACCGACACAACCATGCCGGTGTAGAACGGACCGAAGTCGGCGTACTTGGCGGACGCCTCGTCGAAGCGCATCGTGTAGACGACCTCTTTGAGGTCGTCGGGATGCACTGCGAACAGCGTGACGCCCCACTCGTAGTCGTCGAGCCCTGTGGAGCCGGTGATGTATTGCACGATGCGGCCGGCGAACTTGCGGCCGCTGATGCCGTGTTCGTGCATCAGTGTCTTGCGCTCTTCGAACGGCAGCGTGAACCAGTTGGCGTTGGTCTCACGCTTCTTCGACATCGGGTAGAAGCACCACGCCGGCATGTGGTGGGCCCTGGGCGGAATGTCGGGATAGAGGCGACCCTGCAACATCTCTTCGGGCATGCCCTTCGAGTACTCGCTGACCTCGGTGAGGCTGACGTAGCTGTCAACCACTTCCAACCCGGCGCGCTGCAGGCCAGACTGCAGCGCGCGCAGCGCTTGCCAGTCTTCGTGCAGGGCCATGAACGCGGCATCACACTTATGACCCAACGTAGACACTGCGACCACCTGCACGCCATCGGCCTCCGCAGCCTTGACCGCGGCGATCACAGACTCACCCTCGAACATCGGGGTTGCCTTGCAGAACAGGTGCAACATGCCGCGACCAATGGATGGCTTGATGGGTTCGCTCATGTCATCAGGCTACGGGGCGATGCGCTCCGGCGAGTAGACGTTCAGTCGGTCGGCCCGCACAAAACCGGCGA
Source organism: Ilumatobacteraceae bacterium (assembly GCA_031428795.1). Lineage (GTDB taxonomy): Bacteria > Actinomycetota > Acidimicrobiia > Acidimicrobiales > Ilumatobacteraceae > UBA668. The sequence continues at coordinate 8,577 of JANOYI010000090.1, forward strand.
GCACCAGCCCCGCCCGACGTGCGGTATGGGCAGCCAACGCCGTCGGAGCGCTCACAGCCACGAGAGTGCTGAAGCCGGCGGCCCAGGTCTTCTGCACCAGCTCGAAGCTGGCCCGCCCGCTGACGAACAACCCAAGACCCGTCGCCGGCAACTGACCGTCGAGCAGCAGGCGGCCAATCACTTTGTCGACTGCGTTATGGCGGCCCACGTCCTCGCGAGTCATCAGTATTTCGCCGGCGGCAGTGAAGGCAGCCGCGGCGTGAACAGAACCGGTGCTATCGAACAGTCCCTGCGCAATGCGGACTGCATCGGGAATGGCGTGCAGCACGTCGAACGGGATGGGCGTTGTGGTGGGCAGCGGCACGAGGCGCGCGCAGAGTTCGTCGATCGCGTCGTTGCCACAGATGCCGCAGCTGGAGGTGGTGTTACCCAACCGCGGGCGCGGCGCGGGCGCGCGGCCCCCGGTCTCCACCGTGACCACATTGAACTCGCTGTCGACTGCAGAGGCGTTGGCGCAATAGCGAACGCCCAGTACGGGAAACCCAGCAAGTAGACCCTCGGTGTGGCAGAAGCCGACGGCAAGTTCGTAGTCATGGCCGGGAGTGCGCATGGTGGTGCTGACGGTCGTTCCGTCGAGTTGCACCGTCATCGGTTCCTCCACGATCAACTCGTCGGGACGGCGCGCCGCCTGACCGGCGATGACGGTGGTGACCAGGAGCGTCTCGCTGCGGCGACGGGCTGCCATGCGCGCGACGGTACCTGCACATTGCGCAATAGAGAACCGGAGGTCGCATAGGGTTCCGGGAATGGACACTCAGAACAACGGGCGGATCTTGGTTGCTGAGCTGGTGGGCACGTTGGTGCTCATGCTCGGTGGCCCAGGCGTTGCCATCTTCAGCTTCGAATACGTGGGTGTCGCTGGCGTCGCCGCCGGCTTCGGCCTCTCCCTCGCAATCATGTCCTACGTCATCGGGCCGATCAGCGGTTGCCACATCAACCCAGCGGTCACGCTCGGCATGTTCCTGACCAAGAAGGTCAATGGTGCGCACGCCGTGTTCGCAGTGATCGGGCAGTTGATCGGCGCCATTGCGGGCGGTGCAATCATCCTCGGGATCGCCAATGGTCGCGACGACTTCGAGCGCGGCTCGTTCGCCGCCAACCTTTGGTCCGGTCCGTACTTCGGCGTCGGTGCCGCCATCGTCACGGAAGTGATCCTGACGGCGATCCTGGTGATGGTTGTGCTGTTCACCACTACTCGCAAGTTCGCTCCGGGCTTCGGTGGCCTCATTGCCGGGTTCACGTTGATGCTGCTGCACCTCATCGCCATCCCGATCGACCGCACCTCGGTCAACCCCGCGCGCAGCATCGGTACGGCACTTTTTGCGGAGACCTCCACCGGCGCACTCGAGCAACTGTGGGTCTTCATCGTGTTCCCGCTAGTCGGCGCCGTGGTTGGTGTGGTGCTGTTCTTGATCCTCGACGACACTCGCCTGGAAGACACGCTGCTCTCCGAAGTTCCCGGTCTCGATGGTGTCCGTGATGCGTTCGACAAGGTGGCCGACGAAGCCGTCGAGGCCGTCGAAGACGCGGTTGACTAGTTCGTACTACGCGGCAGAAGGGCCAACAGGTCGACGCGGTATTTGGGGCCGAGGGCTTGCTCGGGCGGCCGGTTCTCGCGCTCCTGCCACGCCGCGAGCACGCGAGCGCTGACGTCTGGGTCCTTCGCCAGCGCGTCGGGCGTGGAGAGCAGATTGAGTCCTCGAAAGAACGCCCGTAGCACAACTGCGTCGGTGCGCATGGCGGGCAGCAAACCTTCACGAAACACGCTGCGCATGAATGTGCGCGGGTCGCTGCTGTCGCCGTCGGGATCTTCCCCGGCGAGCAGCGCCGCGGCTACACGACGAGCCTCGCGGTCCTGGTCGACTCCCGAACGGTAGAACGGGAAGATCTCGCTGCGCAGCGTCGCGTCATACGCCAGGGCCATAGCGAGCGGATCGTCGGGGTGTGCTGCCACTGCATCTGCCATCAGGTGTGCGCTCCAGAAACCGGTGGAGCAGCCGCGCCCGTAGAGCGGATTGGTGCAGAGCACGGCGTCGCCAACGGGCAAAACCCCGGTAGCCACCGGGGCACCGTCGACCACATGGTCGCGCCAACGGTTCAGCAGCCCGGCCATCACATGCACCTGTTCGGTGATCGGTGTGGCGCGGCCATCCAGCCACGGCGCGGTCGCGACCAGTTGACGCGCGCACTCATCGAAGACATCCGGATCGGCCAGAATTTTGCGGAGCTGGTCGTCGTTGGTCGGCGTTGCCAACGTGACGCTGAAGGTTTTGTTGTCACCCACAAAGACGCCGTACTTCAAGTAGCCAAGGTCGCCGCCGATGGGCCCGGCGCGCGGCGGATACACCTGGCCCTCGTTGAGTCGGTAAAAGCGGGAGAAGTAGACGATGCCGGTGTCGTCGACTTCCTCGGCAACCGGCTGCGAGCCCACGGCCGCCAACCAGTCGCTGAGTGCGCTGCGGCGGCCGGCGGCCACCACAGTGAGGTCAGCCTCGATCGTGGTGCCATCGGCCAAGCGGACGCCGGTGACATGTGGGATGGCGGCCCCAGCTGCGGCCGGGTCGGTGAGCAACCCCTCGACGCCGACACCGGTGCGGAACGTGACACGACCCTCGGCGACAGCGGTGCGGCGAACGACCCACTCGAAGGTGGTGCGGCGGCAGGCAAGCATCACCAGTTCGTCGTCTTCCGGCTCGCGCTCGAAGTTGACAATGGTCGGCGGCAGGTCGTCGCCGAAGCGCATCTCTGTCGCGCCTTCGGCCAGCAGCTCGGCGTATACATCTGGATACTCGTTGCGCAGGAGGCCGACCAACTTCGCCAGGAACGCATGGCTGTGGCGCACCTGCGGCGCGCCGCGACGGTCCCAGTCGAAGGCTTCATCGGCCGACGATGGCATAGGGGTGTCGTCACGCTCGACCACCGTCACCCGGTGGCCATTGCGCGCCAAAACCAACGCCGAACCCAACCCTGACACCCCGCCGCCAACAACCAGCACATGCATGGCGCGACCATACGATGCGGGCCTCAGGGCCGACGTGTCGGGCTCTCCGTGGCGTGGCTAGAGTCTGCGGCGATCGGGAGGGTAAAGCCATGGCGGATCCCGAATCCTTGTTTGCAACCGTCAGTGATGTAGTTGTTTCGGTGTCTCTGGCGCTTGCGGGCGCGACCGACGATCAGTTGGACGCGGTGATTGACGAGTCGCTCGACGCGCTTACTATGCGAGCGAGTGCCGACCGCGCGTACACCAAGCTCTACTCGAACGAGACATTCTCCAACAGTCACGAGTGGGTGGCTGCCGGAGTCATGTCGCAGCGCGACTCAATCGTCAGCTTCTCGCTTGCGTCGTTTCCGTTTTCGGTTGGTTTGGCGCGGGCGGGCAGGGTGTGGCGGTGCATCGAGGTGAGCGCATTGCCCGACACTGCAGAGGCCGAACGCTGAACGTTCGGGGCGTTCAATGTGAAGTCCGTACTTCAGGTTCCCATTCGTGATGCATCCCGCACTCTCGGCGTCATCGGCTTCAACCACATCCGTGAATCGCGCGACTGGGCGCCGCTGTCCATCGATCTTGTCGGATCGTCGGTGAAGCAATTGCCTCGCACTATTGCGTCGCGACGCAGCTCGAGAAGTCCGCCAGGCCAGCGATGCCGCCGAGCAGGCCAACCTCGCCAAAGACCGCTTCCTGTCCCAGCTGAATCACGAGCTGCAGACGCCGTTGCACGCCATTCTCGGATTTGCCGAGCTCATCGACACTTCCCGCCTGGAAGTCGATGACCGTGCGGCGGTCCACCAAATTCGTAGCAACGGCGCCCAGCTGCAGGCGCTACTCGACGAGCTGATTGCCAAGAGCGACCGCCCCGCTGGCTAGCTGCCCGCGTCAGCCGAGGTGGCCGCACAGCGCCGCGACGTCTTCGTCAGTGAGCTCGCGATCACGTGGACCGCCCTCACTAAAATACACCTCTTCCGTGACGATGAAGTCCTGGGTGGCTTCGTCCCACACAACCGTGAGCTCGTACCTGAAACTGCCGCTATTCAGTTCGACTGGGCCGTATCCAGGCACCACCCACGAGTGATTGAAATGGCCGGCGGCGAAACCGATCTCGATAAAGCCATCATCGGTGACCTCGGTCCAGATCTTGTCGACTCCGGCCTCCCGCAGCGTCAGGGAGCCCCCAGGGCCGTTGAGGGTGCGCGTCCACTCGGGATAGCGAATGATCGTGAGATCGTTGTTGTGGGACGAAAACCTGACTGTCGCCTGGAGGGTGTACCACGTATCGAAGCCGCAGGTTTCCGTGAAAAGTATGGAAGGGAACTGGTCGTCGATCACCTCGATGAAGAACTTGTCCTCAGGCGGAGCAGCAAGCGCGCTGCTCCCGGTACCGATAGCGGGAAGCAGACCCGCAAGGGAAAGGCAGACCGCCACAGCGAGGCGGCGGGTGGTGGTGGTGGTGGCGGTGGCATTATTCATGTCGGCTCCTTTGAGAGTGGGCTCGGGTCGCGCCCTGGAATGACGCCTTGCAGCGTGCGAACCGCATGGTGACCCGACCCGCTATCGACGCGCCCCCATAATCGCTATCCGTCTGCTATCCGACCCCTTGCCGGTGCCGGGGCAACCAGTCATGATTCGGACCTGTGGGCATTTTCCTGCTTGGGCCGCCGATGGTGGATTGGGATGTGCGTCTCGCGCCGCGAGAACGGAAAGTTCTCGGCGTTCTAGCTATCCAACGGGGTCACGTGGTGATGCCCGACCAGGTGGCAGATGCGATCTGGGGCGCCTATCCCCCGCCCTCCTGGCCCACCCAGGTACAGATCTGCGTCGCCCGTCTGCGCAAGGCATTGGGTGCCGCGGCTATCGACACGGCCTCCGGCGGCTATCGGTTGACGTTGAGCGGCGACGAGGTGGACCTCGACCGCTTCGAGCAGCTCGTCGCCAAGGGGAGAGCCTCAGCGGCGGCGGGCGACCCAGAGCGAGCGGTCACCGCCTTTTCTAAGGCGCTCGCCTTGTGGCGGGGGCGACCCTTCGACGAACTCGACGGCTGGGAGCCGGCGCGCAACGAGGCGGCGCGGTTGGCGGAGCTGCACCGCAACGTCGAGGAGGAGGTTTTGGCCACCCGGCTGGCGACTGGGGAGCATCGCGAGGTGGCCGCTGCGGCAGAGTCGCTGGTCGCCGCTGAGCCGCTTCGAGAGCGACGCTGGGCGATCCTCGCACTCGCACAGTATCGCTGCGGACGCCAGGCGGACGCACTGCGGTCGCTGGCTCGTGCTCGCCGAGTGCTGGTCGACGAAGTCGGCATCGATCCCGGATCTGAGTTGGTTGCGTTGGAGGCGGCGTTCCTGCGCCAGGACGACAGCCTCGTCGCCCCCGCGATCCCGGCGGTGGCCGGCAACTGTCCCTACAAGGGGCTGGCCGCCTACGACCTCCATGACGCCGAGATGTTCTTCGGCCGCGAAAGCGAGGTCGCCGCCTGCCTGGATCGGTTGCACTCGACGCCGTTGCTGGTGGTGGCGGGCCCGTCGGGATGCGGCAAGTCATCACTGGTGCGCGCCGGGTTGCTCCCCGCCCTCTTCCGCGGCGGCCGGACTTCGGTTGTGATCGTGCCAGGCGACGACGCCGACGGGGCGATGTCCCAGGCGTTGGGTGCCGCCGGCGAGAGGCCGGTGCTGGTGGTCGACGAGTTCGAGGCGCTCTTCAACGCAAAATCGGACCCCGAGGCCAACATTGCATTCTGCAGGCGGATCAGCCGCTACGCCGAGGAACAGGCGTCGGTGATCATCTGCGTTCGCGCCGACCATCTCGCCGGGCTGTCGATCGACGCCGACTTCGCCAGGTTTGCCGAACGGGGCCTATATCTCGTGAGCCCACTCACCGGAGACAGCCTGCGCGAGGCGATCGAGCAACCAGCGGACCTCGCCGGGTACCGGTTGGAGCATGGCCTGGTCGATCTCTTGGTACGTGACACCGAAGGCGAACCGGGGGCGTTGCCACTGCTGTCCCACGCGCTGGTGGAAACGTGGCGTCGCCGGGAAGGACGGGTCCTCACCGTCGAGGGCTATCGGGACAGCGGAGGGATCCGCGGCGCGGTCGCCCGCTCGGCCAATCAGCTCTACGACATCCTGCCCTTTGACCAGCGGGCGATGTTACGCGGCATCCTGCTGCGCTTGGTCACGCCCTCGACCGACGGTGACCCGGTGCGCTGCCGCGTGCCGACCCGGACCCTGATGGGGGATCATCAGCGCGAGCGGATCGTCGCCCTCCTCGTGCGCGCCCGGTTGGTGACCGCCGAAGCCGACACCTTCCAGCTTGCCCACGAAGCGCTGGCCAGGGCGTGGCCTCGCCTGCAGACGTGGCTCGACGAGGACGCCGCAGGCCTGCGCATCCTGCGCCACCTGGCGACCTCCGCGGCCGGCTGGGACACCCTCGGCCGACCGGACAGCGAGCTCTACCGTGGCGCCCGGTTGGATACAGCCCTTGAGTGGCGAGGTAGCGCCGATCCCGATCTCACTGATGTCGAGACGGCGTTCCTGGATGCGTCCGTCACCCATTCCGAGGCCGAACGGGGCGCGCTGGAAGCACGGGCTCGGCGCGACGCCCGCCAAAACCGTCGCCTGCGCGGCGCCCTCGTAGGTGCCGCCCTGCTCGCCGCGAGTTCCCTCATCGCCGGTGCCGTCGCCGTGCAGCAGCGACAGCAGGCCCAGTCCAGCGCCGACGAAGCCGAGGCCAGCGCTTCCGAAGCGGACGCCCAACGGCAGCGCGCCGAGGCCAGTGCCTTGGAGGCGACCGGCGCCGGGACGCTGGCCGAGGCCAGGCGGCTCGGCACCCAGGCTCTGGTCGTCGACGACTACGACCAAGCCCTGCTCCTGGCTATCGAGGGTCGGAATATGGAGGACTCCGTGGAGACGAGATCCAACCTGCTTGCAGCCATTGAGCGCAGCCCGGCGGCCATCGCCGTCATCCGCACCGGCAGCGAGGCCTTTCTCGACCTCGCGTTCGCCGCGAACGGCACGGTTCTTCTCGCCAGTGAACGCGGGGCCCCGGCGGTGATGAGCAAGTTCGACGTCGCCACTCGCAAACAGATTGGCTCCCTGTCGGGGCCAGGCCGGATTCTCACCAGCGCCGTCAGCCCTGATGGACGGCGCGCTGTGATGTCGTCGTACACCGGGGAATTCGGCGATCGCACCTTCGAGCTGCAGGTCGTTGACATGGACACCTTCGAAGTCATCGGTGCTCCTTTGCCAGGCCTCTACAACTCTCCGCTGGCCCGCCTCACGTTCAGTCCCGACGGACGGTATATCGCAGCGGTGACTGACTCCGACCTCTCCGGGGCCGGCAGCTTCGAACCTCTCGCGCTCGTCTGGGACGTGACCACCGGGGGCGGACCCGTCGTGCAGTTTCCCTTCTCCGCAGCAAGCTTCCAGCGAGACATCGCCTTCCTCCCCGGCTCCCAGCGGATCCTCGTTGCGGGCTCCGACGGCACGGCGATCATCGATGTCACCTCAGGAGCCCAGGTCGGTCAGATCGACGGCGCCCACCCGCCGATCGCCGTCAGTCCGGACGGAAGAAAATTCGCCGCAGCGACCGACGTGAACCAGGGTTTGACCATCGGCTTGTTCGACGCGGCAAGCGGAGAACGCAGCGCTGCGCTGGCAGGGCACCGGCAACGCCTCGTACGCCTGGCCTTCAGCCCAGATGGCACCATGCTCGCATCCGGCGGCGACGACCGACTCGTGATCACGTGGGACCTCGCGAGCGAGCAGCCGAGCGCCGTCTACGAGGGCCACGCCGGTGGCGTCAACGCTCTGGCCTTCAACCCCGACGGGAACACGCTGTGGTCTGGCGGCGACGACCGCGCCATCATTGTCTGGGACGTGCAGCGGGCGGGCACGCTCGTGAATCGCCCGTTGTCGCTTGACGCCGGATTGCCGGTGCTGCCATATGTCGCCACGGACATGGTCACCGACACAGACGGCCGTTACGTGGTGTTTCCGTCGGCCGACGACCTTCATTTTCAGATTCTCGACGTTGCCACCGGCGCCCTCAGTGAGCCGACCGCTGTCGCCGACGGAGAGTTCATGTCGTTCTCCCCCGACCTCGGCCGATATCTGACCGTCAACCAGGACCTGAACCTGCGGCTGTGGGACCGAGCGACCGGCGCTCAGCTTGCTGACAGCGATGGCAGCGGGCTGCTGTTCACCGGCTTTCACACCGGTGCCGCAGTTTTCACCCCGGACGGGCGAAGAATCGTCGCACTAGCGCTCGACGAGGTCGAGGAGTCTGAGGTACTTGTGGTGCTCGACGCCGCGACGCTCGAGCCCCTTGGCGAGGCGGTGCCGGTCGGCCACACGGGCCGCATGATCGCTGTCACCCCTGACGGACATGGGGCGGTGGTCGTCATGTCGAACACCGACTTCCCGGAGACGAACGTGCTGATGATCGACCTCGAGGAGCGACGGGTCGTGCGCTCGACGTCGGTAGCTCCTGGGGGAAATCCGGTCGGTGGGGCCCGGAACAACACCGTGGCATCTGACGGTCGGACGGTCGGCGTCGGCACCGTATCCGGTGACGTGGTGTTCGTCGACGCGGTGACGGGCGAGGTGAGTCCGCTGTTCCACGCTCACGACGACTTTGTGGAGAGCATCACCTTCGCACCGGACTACGCGACCTTCGTGACAACTGGACGCAACGGCGAGGTGAAGCTGTGGGACCACGCTTCGCGGCGCCTCCTCGGCTCCGTCCGGCTCTCAGCTCAGAACCGTCGACTGAGGGCGTCGTTCCTCGCCGTCGATCGACTTCTGATTTTCGACGACACGGGGCAGATCTACGAATGGGACCCGCGCCCCGACGCTTGGGAGGCCCACGCCTGCACGGTCGCCGGTCGCAACTTGACGCTGGGCGAGTGGGACGAACTGTTCCCCGGGCAGGCCTACCGCACGACCTGCGCCGAGTTCCCCACTGGAGAATGAGGCGCAGTTCCGACTAGCCACCCATTGAGTAGCCGACGCCGCGCACGGTGCGCACCCAGCTCTTGGTCCCGGGGACATCGATTTTCTTGCGCAGATTCGCGATGTGTACATCCACCACGTGATCGTCGCCGTACCAGCCCGGGCCCCACACGCGGTCGAGAAGTTGCTGGCGATTGAACACCACTTTGGGACTGGCACTCAGCGTGTCGAGCAGATCGAACTCGATACGGGTGAGGTCGGCCATCACACCGGCCACCGTCACTTCACGAGCGGCAATGTTGAGAGTCAGGTCGCCGAACGCTCGCACCGTCTCCGCGCCCTGATCCGGGCGCGGCCTGCGCAGAAGCGCTTCCACTCTGGCAGCGAGCTCACGGGCTGAGAACGGCTTGGTGACGTAATCATCTGCGCCAAGCCTGAAGCCGAGCAACTTGTCGACCTCGTCATCGCGGCCGGTGAGCATCAGCACGTACGCGCTGGATCGTTCGCGAATGACCCGGCAAAGGTCGAGGCCGTCGCCGTCGGGAAGCCCAAGGTCGAGGATGACGACGTCGGGGACGCGAATGTCCATCTCCCTCAACGCATCGGCCATCGTCGCCGCCTGTCGTACGCCGTGACCGGCGCTTTCCAGCACGGTCGAGACAATGCGCGCGAACTCGGGCGCATCTTCGACTACCAACACATCGACACTCACGTCGCCATGCTGGCACACACGACCAATGGCGCCGACTACTGTGGCCGTCGCGCTGTCAGTCGAATCAGGCGGCGATGAGGGCCAGCGGCTCGACAGGCTGGGGTTCGGTGGGGCGAGCAAGTTCGGCGGCAACGAAGTGCTCGGCGGCGGCAGGGGTGGCCAGAGTGGCTGCGTTCCACCACACCAGCGGGCTGCGGCTATCCAGCAGCGGGTGGCACAGGACACCGAAGTCGCTGAGGCCGCCGGTGACGAGCCGGTCGACTGCCCACACGTAGAAGACTGCGCGGGTGTCGTGGTAGGCGGCGACTCGGTCGACGTCGATGTGGAAGGCGGGACGGTCAGTGCGCAGTTGCTCAAGAGCCACCGCTGCACCGCTCGCCCGAACGGTGCGAAGAATGGAGGAAAGGAACTCTGTATGCGTCATAACACCAGTATCGGGCGTTTCTGACTGCGAAAGGGCCAGATCTTGTGGCATAATCGCGAATATGCCTGCGATTTCCTCACCTCTTGATCGTATCGACAGCGAGATTCTCTCCATCCTGCGCGATGATGCGCGGATTCCGTACCAAACGTTGGGCGATCGGGTGCACCTGTCTGCCAATGCTGCGGCTGACCGTGTCCGACGACTAGTGCGCAACGGCGTGATTCGCACCTTCACCATCGATGTCGACCAGAGTCGCCTCGGCCGCGACCTGGAAGCCGTGATCGACGTCCGGGCCGGCGATGTCGAACGCTTTCGCCGGGGCGCTCTCACCTGCCCCGAGGTGACCTGGCTGGCCCACGTCACCGGGCGCACCGACTTCCAGGTGCACGTCAACGTCGCCGGTACTGCCGGCCTCAACGAGCTGCTGCAGCGGTTCACCACCGAGTTCGGCGCTGCCGAAACCCTCACCACGGTGGTGCTCGAGCGCGCTCGCTGACTGGGCTTGACCGCCTCGGCCGCCCATCGAGGGCGGCCCATCTCGGGCGGCCGCGTGTTGCCGCATTAGCAGTCAAGGGTTTAGAGTGCTAGCACTCTCGTGTCCCGAGTGTCAGCCCGGGGCGCGACCATCATCACCATCAATTCCTGGAGGAATTCAATGGCAAAGCAGATCGCTTTCGACGAAACAGCACGCCGCTCGCTCGAGGCGGGCATGAACAAGCTCGCCGACGCAGTGCGCGTCACCCTCGGGCCGAAGGGCCGCAACGTAGTGCTCGACAAGAAGTGGGGCTCGCCCACGATCACCAATGACGGTGTGTCCATCGCCAAGGAGATCGAGCTCGAGGATCCCTTCGAGCGTATCGGCGCCGAGCTGGTCAAGGAAGTCGCCAAGAAGACCGACGACGTTGCCGGTGACGGCACCACCACCGCCACCGTCCTCGCCTGGAGCCTGGTACACGAAGGCCTGCGCAACGTCGCCGCCGGTGCCAACCCGATGACCCTCAAGAAGGGCATCGAAGCCGCCGTCGAGGCCGCCGTTGGTTCCATCCGCGAGCTGGCCAAGGAAGTCGACTCGAAGGAGCAGATCGCACAGGTCGCCTCCATCTCCGCAGCCGACACCGAGATCGGTGCCACCATCTCCGAGGCCATCGACAAGGTCGGCAAGGACGGCGTCATCACCGTCGAGGAAAGCCAGACCTTCGGTATCGAGCTCGACTTCGTCGAAGGCATGCGCTTCGACAAGGGCTACATCAGCCCCTACTTCGCCACCGACATGGAGCGCATGGAAGCGTCGCTGGAGGATCCGTACGTGCTGCTCGTCAGCTCGAAGATCAGCTCGGTCCGCGACCTGCTGCCCGTGCTCGAGAAGATCATGCAGAGCGGTCGCCCGCTGATGATCGTTGCCGAAGACGTCGAGGGCGAGGCTCTGGCCACGCTCGTCGTCAACAAGATCCGTGGCACGTTCAAGTCGGTCGCCGTCAAGGCTCCTGGCTTCGGCGAGCGCCGCAAGGCCATGCTGCAAGACCTCGCCATCCTCACCGGCGGTCAGGTCATCAGCGAGGAAGTCGGCCTCAAGCTGGAGAACACCACCCTCGACCTGTTGGGCAGCGCCAAGCGCATCATCATCACCAAGGATGAGACCACCGTCATCGAAGGCGCCGGCGCTGAAGACGACATCAAGGGTCGCATCAACCAGATCAAGGCCGAGATCGACAACACCGACAGCGACTACGACCGCGAGAAGCTGCAAGAGCGCCTCGCCAAGCTCAGCGGCGGCGTTGCCGTGCTGAAGGTCGGCGCAGCCACCGAGGTCGAGCTCAAGGAAAAGAAGCACCGCATCGAAGATGCCGTCTCCACCACCAAGGCTGCCATCGAAGAGGGCGTCGTGCCCGGCGGCGGCGTGGCGTTGCTGCGTGCCCAGGCAGCTGTCCTGGCCGTTGCCGACTCGCTCACCGGTGACGAAGCCACTGGCGCCCGTTTGGTCGCCAAGTGCCTCGAAGCCCCGCTGAAGCAGATCGCGGAGAACGCCGGAATGGAAGGCGGCGTCGCCGTTGCCATGGTGAAGAGCCTGTCGGGCAACGAGGGCCTCAACGCCGCCACAGGCGAGTACGAAGACCTCGTCAAGCTCGGCATCATCGACGCTGCCAAGGTCACCCGTTCGGCGCTGCAGAACGCAGCCTCGATCGCCGCCTTGTTCCTGACCACCGAAGCCGTTGTCGCCGACAAGCCGGAAGCCTCTGGCGCCGGTGGTGGCATGGGCGGCGGCATGGAAGACTTCTGACCCAGTCAGAAGCCGTTCAAGTCAAGTTGTAGTTGCAGGAAGGCCCGGGAGCGAAAGCCCCGGGCCTTCCCCGTTTTCACCGGCTGCGCGCCGCGTAGGCGCCCGCGCCGTCTGGCACCCTCTGCCACCCAAGGGCGGGCCAACCTGCCAGAACGGTGGTGCCAGCCCACCCATGGGCGGCGAAAGATGCCACTCAGGACGGGTTGCCGACTGGCTCACAGGCGGCTACACGCAGAGGTGCGTCGGGGTGGAATACGTGCCGTCGCGGCAGACGGCGACCGACTCGATGCGACCGATCACATGAAACTGGCCATAGCCGCCAAGTCCAGGGACGATGCGGTACCAGGTCTGCGGAACCGAGTCGTCGAAATTGGGAGCAGCAATGGTGAGCCAGTTCGGAACCACCCCGCGAGTGAAGGTGATCGGCTCGACAGGCTCGACTGCCGCGTACCGGATCGCCTCGATCTGTGCCTCGACCGCCGCATACAGCGCATCGGCTGTGTCGAATTCCTGGCCCTCCAACGCAGCCGTCAGATCCTCGTCGATCTGCCACGGCGGGGTCGGCACAGTGACGATGGCCGCAGTGACCCCGGGCAGCTCTGCCCCACTGAGCGTGCCGAGGTCGATCAGCAGCGGCGCTTCTGCGCCAGGGTCGTTCCAGCCAAATGACAGCACCACGAAACCATTGCCCAGCTCGAGGTTCGTCGCGGTGAGTGACGCTTCACCGAGATCGAACTGCTCGGTGGCGGTCAGACCCGGCGTCGCAATGTGCAGCATCGTGCCCTCGAGCCACGCAAGGACAGTGCCGTCGCGACGAACGGTGTACAGCCGCGGACAATCGCTGCAATCGAGGGAAGAGCCGTCGAGCCCGAGCGTGGCGGCGTCCAGAGGCGTGGCGCCTGCGATGCCGCGGCTGAACAGCGACCTGTTGACCTCCTGGTAGAACTCGCCCACGATCAGTCCGGTCTCGGCCAGGTGCAAGCGGCTGTAACCCTGCTCCCAGCCACCGAACTCGGCATCGACGACCGTGGTCTCCCAGGTCTCGAGCGAGCGAGCGAGCAGCACCGCCTCCACCAGCACCGAGAACGGCTCAGCCTCCTGCTCGACGGCGTAGAGGACGGTCATCGCACCGTTCACCATGGCCACGTCGTACAGGCGCACCCACCCGTCGAGCGTCTCGCCGGGAAACAGCTCTTCGATCTGACCGAAGCGCCAGACTAGGAGCGTGGAGTCGGACTGGGCCGAGCCGTCAGAACTCCAGCCACTCCTGCGTTGCATGATCACCGAGCCATCAGGCAGTTGCAGTGCCATGCTCATCGACTCGGTGGTCAGCTGCGTGGCAACGCCGTCGACCACCCGCCACACCCCGTCGAGTCCAGCGGTGATCACCGCTCTGCTCACGTCCACCGGTTCGGGCGCGACAACGGGTGTTGTGGTATCGGGCGCTGTGGTGGCGGGCGACGTTGTGGTCACCGGCACCAGCGAGATGGTGAGCCGGCCCGCTGCGGGCGCGGCGTACGAATCGCCCGTACGCAGATCGATGAGAGTGCCGGCTCCCGCGCCGCGAGTGAGGGCCACGTAGTTGTCGGTGAGGTCGACTTCGACGACCTTTGAGCCTTCGGGCATGGGAAACGACCGGCCGTTGGCCAGCACGAACAAATCGCTGTGCACCCACCCGATCGTGCTGCCGGAGGGCGACACACTGAACAGCCGCGGCGGGTCGCCTCCGGAGCTGTGCGGCCCAGCCACCCCGAGCTCGGCCCAACCTTCAGGGTGCTGTACGCCGTCACCGATGGTCGCCAGGAACGGTGTCCAGCTCCCGCCATTGTCAAGCCTTGTCTGACCGACGTAGATGTCGAGGCCATGGGTGAGCCGCTCGAACGATGAGCCGACGACTCGCTCCTCTCCGCTGGGGTCGATGGCAGTCACAGTGTCGCCGTCCTTCACCAGTCGGTCACCGAGTAGCCCCACGTCGATCAGACCCTCCTGCGACACGATGGATCCGTCTGGCGCTTGGAACGCAACGTTGCCGAGCAGCGGAGTCTCGAGGCGGGTGACGGCTGGCTGGCCGTTCTCGGCCACGACGGTCTCAATGCCGCGATCGCTGGCGATGACGACCACGAGATCGGCGGGCCAGGACAACGGAATCGTGGTCGATGGCGCTGACGCTGTTGTCTCTGGAGCGAAGCTGGTTGCAGGGATGACGCGCTGGGGGTCGTCTTGGGACGACCAGACCACTCCTACCGCAACTACGGACGCGGCGATACCAAGCCCTGCGAGGACCAGAACGCGGCGGCTGCGAGGTTCGCTCAGCGTGCGCACCTCAGCATCGGAACTGGCGGGCAGAGGGCGAGGCGCTGGCGCGTCGGCGACTGCCCTTGCGACCAGCGAGCGGATTTTGATGTCGAGATCTTCTTCGTTCATTGCAGGATCCTCCGCAACTGCTCGCGGGCTCGTGCCAACTGTTTGCGCACGGTGCCCTCGCTCACTTCCAGTAGCGCAGCAATCTGCGCTGGCGTGAGATCTTCCCAATAGGTCAGATAAACGACGGCTCGCTGTTGCGGACTCAAGCCCGCCAGCGCTCGCTGCGCGTCGAGCGAGGATTCGCCCGCAGCCACCGGCTCGCTGCCGGCCAACCGCAGCTCTCGCGCAACACGCCGGGCATCGCTGCGACGCACCGACAGCGAACGGTTGAGCACAGCCCGATACAGGTAGGCACGCTGGTTCTCGACCTTCGACCAGGCTGGAGACCTGAACGCTGCCAACACCGCGTCGACAACCACATCGGGCGAATCGGCTGGACCGACGAGCGCGGTGGCGTAGCGCACGAGTTCGTCGGCATGGCGCCGGTACACCTCGCTTGGGTCAGCCACCACTGTCATCATCACTCATGTGACGCCGCCAAACGCGCAGCCGGGTGACAGCGATCTGGTTCTGCCGACAAGGGGCCCGCTTCGGGTGGCTCAAGACCGAGATCGCCACGCGTCCGCGGACGCGTAGGCACCACGCACATAAAAATAAGCGCTCGGAGCGGTAATACTCGGGGAACAATCGGACCAACAATCTGTTCTCAATCGCGCTTCGCGCGATCAGCCTAATAAAGGGGTGTTACAGAGTTTCCGAGAGCCACGTCGGCGCGTCCGCGGACCCGTCGGGCAGACAAAGCGTGTCTCACGCGGTGACGCACTCGGGACTCCGTAGCCAGCAAGGCCCGATGCTTCGTCTGCGCACCAACCGGGGTGGCGCGTGGGTGGCGGAGTGACGCTGCCAGCGACACGGCAGTCAGTGCCGGCGCAGTTCTCATCGGCGCACCAACTCGGCAACGGTGGAGTCGAGCTCGCTCGACCAGCGTAGCCAGGGGGTATGACACAGTTTCTTGGTCGGCCATCGGCGCGTCCGCGGACGCGTGTAGGCACTCTCGGCCGCCCGCCGCGTCGCGGGTTGTTCTTGCGGACTTGGACCGACCCGCGCGGTATCAGCCAGCGGACCGCAAACTTGTCGGCGGCCAGCACCAGCGAATCGACCAGGGCGCGAACGCGCGCCGGTGACAAACCCAGCTCCTTCCGACGCGCACTCAGGCCGCTTCACCGTGTTGGTGACGGCGTTGGTGGCAGGTGGCGCAGCGCAGTTCCAGGCCGGGCGGAATGGTGATGGGTTGGGTACGCTCAGCCATACGAGCCTCCAGAGAGAGTTACTGGTTGTTCGGACCGCCCGTTGCGCGAGGGGCAGGTCGAGCTCGTTCCACTCAGCGTACTCAAGGGGTCTTACAGAGTTCCCGAGAAGAACATCGTCACGCGTCCGCGGACGCGTGACGATGATCGCGACTCACCCGCCGGAGCACTACACGGGTTGGCGGCCGAGCCAGATTTGGTACCAGCGGGCGGTGTCGGCGGCATGGCGCAAAATCTCGCCGCTGGTGCGCTGGGCTTCGTCGATCGATTGCAGCGCTTCCA
The DNA here is from genome assembly GCA_031428795.1 of Ilumatobacteraceae bacterium. Lineage (GTDB taxonomy): Bacteria > Actinomycetota > Acidimicrobiia > Acidimicrobiales > Ilumatobacteraceae > UBA668. The sequence goes on from JANOYI010000090.1 coordinate 24,941, forward strand.
TCCGTTGGCACGCACGACCCAGGTCCATCGCGCCCAGCAGGAACGAGCTCGACTTCAACGTGTGCGCAGCGCGCTTGGCGGCGGCAATGTCTCCTTCTGCGCAGGCGTCGGCCAGGGCGTTGCGGCGGCCCTGCAGCTCGTCGAGGAACGTTCGAACTAGCTCGATCACGACCGATGCGTCACCGAGGTCGGTAGCAAGGCTGTCGAGCACCGACGTGTCCACCGTGTTGGGCAATTCGCCCACCACCGGCACGTGCTGCACCCAACGCCGTAGTGCCTCGCCCAGCACGGCCAGGCTGACCGGCTTGGGCAGAAAGTCGTCCATTCCAGCGTCCTCGCACGCGCGGCGGTCGGCAGCCGCGGCGGCGGCAGTCACGCCAACGATCACTGACCGGCGACCCGTGTGCGCCTCCAACGCGCGGATCTGACGGGTTGCCTCCAGCCCATCGATTCCCGGAAGGTGATAGTCCATCAGCACCAAGTCGGGGCCTTCACCCTTTGCCAGCAAGTCGACGGCCTCCTCACCGGTACCCACGACCACGGCGCGCATTCCCAGCCGAGCCAGCTGGCTCTGGGCGAGCATCTGGTTGACGGCGTTGTCGTCGACCACCAGCACCGACTGGCCGGAAGTCGTCAACGGCGGCGGGGCGGGTTCGGCGACCGCAGGCGGCGGATTGCACTCGACAGTTGGCAGCGTGACCGTAAAGGTCGAGCCTTCTCCGATGGTGCTGACAGCGTGGATCGTGCCGGACATCAGGTCCACCAGTTGACGAACAATCGTCAGCCCGAGACCGGCGCCGCTGGCTTCGCCGGCGTTGCTACCAGTGGTGAACGGCTCGAAGACAGTGGACATCTCTGCAGCTGCAATTCCCTGGCCCGTGTCGCGAACCTCGAAGCGCAGCCCCACTGGATCGGGCGCGACCACCAACAGCACCTCGCCTTCGGCGGTGAACTTGACGGCGTTGCCCACCAGGTTGCTGAGCACCTGGCGCACGCGCGTCGCGTCGCCCAGCACCCACAGTGGCACCTCGTCTGGCACGTGGCCGAGCACTGCAACCGGTTTGTCACGCGCGCCCAGCCCGGCCATTGCCACTACGTCGTCAACCAGAGAACGCACCAACACCGGTTGTGCCGCCAGGGACACCGCTCCGACACCGAGGCGCGACGAATCGAGTAGGTCGTCGATGACTGTGGTCAGCCCGTCGATCTGACGACGAAGCGTGTTGGCCAACGAGGACGCATCGTCGTCCAACCCTGTCGATGTCGTCAGCAGCTCCGCCAAACCGGCCATCGCATGCAACGGGTTGCGTAGCTCATGGCTGACAGTCGCGATCAGGCGTGTGCGCAGGTCTGCTTCGGCGAGAGCAGCGTCGCGCGATTCGGCGAGGTCGCGCATCAGCGCGACGCGATCGGAAATGTTGCGCGATGTGACGACGATGCCCGAGACGTCGGGGTCGTGCAGCAGGTTGACGGCGTGCACTTCTAGCGGCTGGAAGGTGCCGTCGGCGGCCTCCACGCGGAACTCGCCGGTGATCACAGCGCCAGGGTTAGCGATCACCTTCTCGCGCAGACCGAGTACGCGCTGCGCATCGTCGGGGTGGAGCAGATCAAAGATCGTGCGATCCGCCCAGAACTGCATCGGGTAGCCGAGGATTGGCTTGTAGCGACCGGAGGTTTCGATGAGCGCACCGTTCTCGTCGATCAGCGAGATGGTGTCATCGGTGTTCTCCATCAGCTTCTGAATGCGACGCGCATCGAACCGCGCCGCGTCGGTCACCGGTGTGGCCGTGCTGAACAGCGCAACATGCTGGCCGTCACGCTCCAACGGGCGAAGGGTCAGGCGCACCAACTGATCGCCGCCGCCGGGCCGCGGTGCCTGTTGCATGGAGACGTACTCGGCCAGTTCGCCCGAGCGAAGTTGCGCCAGAATCTCGCCGGTTTGGCTGCGATCGCCCGGCTCGATCATTGCGTCGAAGGGCAGCCCGACGAGATCGTCGGGGGTCAGCTCGAAGACGGCTGCGTACTCACGACTGCCGGCCACACCGTGACCGTCGAGGTCGAACAGCGACCACGCGACCGGCGCGTGGAGTAGCGCCTCTGCCAGCAGCTGAGCGTCAATCCGGCGTTCCACCTAGGCATTGTGGCCGACAGGCCGCGCCGTGGGTGCGACCGCCGAACCAATCGGCGCAATCGGCCCGCAGGTCTGTGGGTGTCAGCCGCCGGCGACGGCGGGGATAATGCTGATCGTTGCGCCGGCGGGCGTGGCGGTGTTGAGTCCGTCGAGGTAGCGGACGTCGTCGTCGGCGACGAACAGGTTGACGAACTTGCGCAACGCGCCAGTCTCATCGAGCAGACGATCCTGCAAGCCGGGGTGTGCGGCCTCGAGATTCGTGATCACTTCGCTGAGGGTGGCGCCCTCCACCTGCACTGTGGATACACCGCCCGAGAGAGGACGCAGGGTGGTGGGGATTCGTACTGTCACAGCCATACGGCAAACTCTACCAACCTGGTCGGGATTTCAACTCGGCGCGGCGGCGACCGTGCTCCCCTAGCCTTTGGGCGATGCGAGTGCTGGCCGCTGTCGACAAATTCAAGGGCACAGCCACCGCTGCACAGGTGGCTGCGGCCATCGGCCACGCGTGCTGGGAGCTGGGCCACGAGTGCGTCGAGCAGCCGGTTGCCGACGGCGGCGAGGGCACATTGGAAGCGTTGGGCGGCGCCAATCGCACCAGCGTGGTCACCGGCCCGTTGGGCGACGCGGTCGTGGCCGAATGGCGGTTGCACCGCGGCATCGCAGTGATCGAAATGGCTCGCGCATCGGGGCTCACCTTGGTCGGCGGGGCCGAGGGCAACGACGCAATGGCGGCCACCACCACCGGCACCGGCGAGCTGATTGACCAGGCGCTCGACTTGGGGGCGAAGAAGATCGTCGTCTGCCTTGGGGGCTCGGCCACCACTGATGGAGGGCTGGGGTGCGTGCGAGCGATTACTGCGCCCCATCGCCTGCGCAGCGTGCAACTGCTGGTGGCGTGCGATGTGCAGACACTGTTCGCCGACGCGGCACCCGTGTTCGCTCCGCAGAAGGGTGCTTCCCCGGCGCAGGTGGACATGCTGCGCGGTCGGCTCGAGCGCCTCGCCCAGCTATACGAGGAGCAGTACGGGGTGGACGTGCGCAACGTGCCCGGCACCGGCGCTGCAGGTGGCCTGGCGGGCGGTTTGGTGGCGCTCGGCGGACGGCTGCTACCCGGCTTCGATCTGGTCGCCGACGAAGTCGACCTGCACGACCACATCACTGCAGCCGATCTCGTCATAACGGGCGAGGGCCATCTCGATGAGCAGAGCTTCGACGGCAAGGTGATTGGCGGTGTGCAGGCGATGTGTGCCGACGCAGGAAAGCCGGTCGCAGCGGTGGTCGGCGATAGCGCGCCGGGGGTCGTTGGCCGCATCACACACCGCTCACTCGTTCAGGAGTTCGGTCTGGATCGGGCAATGAGTGAGCCGCTGTGGTGCATCGAGCATGCCGCTTCAATTCTGTTACGTGAACTCTTGGAATGACTGCTCGTCGCGGGGTCTCGGCGCCACTAGGTTCGCATCATGTCCGATGAGCCTGTCCGCCCACTTGCTGATCTTGCCATCATCAATTGCACCGCGCTGTTGGGCGTAACCGGCGCCCGCACCACCTTCGCCCCGGGCTCCACGCTCGAAATCACCGGCGGTCGTTTCACGAGCATTGACCAGAACCCATCGGAACCACCGCGAGCCCGCCAGATCATCGATGCGCGCGGGATGGTGGCCATGCCTGGCCTCATCAACACGCACTGCCATGCGGCAATGACGTTCCTGCGAGGTGCCGCCGAAGACGTGAGCGTGGCGCACTGGTTCAACGACTACATCTGGCCGATGGAGGTCAACGTCGGTGAGCGCGATGTGTACCTCGGCACCCTGGTCGCAGCGGCGGAAATGATCGAGTGCGGCGTCACCACCTTCGCCGATCACTACTTCTTCATGGACCAGGCCGCGCAGGCCGTGATGGACACGGGCATGCGCGCCAACCTCGGCTCAGCGTTCTTCACTTCGCAGGGCCCCGACGCCGGCTTAGGCCAGTCGATTGCGTTTGCCGAGCGGTGGCACGGCAGGGCCGATGGGCGCATCACCACCTCGCTAGCACCGCACGCGCCCTACACGGTGAGCGACGACGACTTGCGCGGCGCGGCCGACGCTGCCCGCCGACTTGGCATCCGTGTGCACTTACATGCGTCGGAGGACATAGCGCAGGCCAACTCCAGCGTCGCGTCGCGGGGCCTCACACCAATTCAGGTCCTGCAAGAGACAGGCGTGCTGGATGCGGGTGTGATCATCGCCCACGGCAACGGCATCATCCCCAGCGACATACCGCTATTGGCCGCCACCCGCGACCGGTGTGGCGTGACGCACGGACCCAAGGGTTATCTGAAGTTCGCTCTCGGCCCTCTCACGCCGATTGCGGCGCTGCGCGCGGCCGGTGTTCCCGTCGGTTATTGCACCGACGGTGCGGCATCCAACAACACGATGGACATTCTGGAGAGCATGCGCATCACGGCCATCACGCAGAAGCAGATCGCCGACGACGCCAGCTGGTTCAGGAGCTCGATGGCATTGGAGATGGCGGGCCCTGAGTCGGCCGCTGTGTTGGGCATGCGCGGCCAGATCGGCCAGCTGACGGTGGGCGCGTGCGCCGACGTGATCTTGGTGGACGTCAGCGGCTTCCACTGCCAGCCGATGCACGACCTGGCCGCTGCACTGGTCTATTCGGTGCAGCCGTCAGACGTGCAGACCACCATCGTCGACGGGCGTGTATTGATGCGCGACCGCAAGCTGTTGACCATCAACCGTGAGGCGCTGTTGGCCGAGTTCCGCCTGCGGGCGCGTGAGATCACCGACCGTACGCACGGCCGAACAATTCAGGACTACAACGCCTGACTAGACGGTGGTGGTGGTCGGGGCGATCGTGGTGCCCGTGGTCGGCACGCCACTGATCTGCGCCAGTGTCTTGCTGGCGCTGTCGTTACCCAGCATCAGCACGACGCCACTGCCTTCAGCCCAGTTGCCGGTAGGGGCGACCGGAATGGGGAGACCCTTGGCCTCGACTGCGATCCCACCGAACAGTGCGGCCAGCGATGTGGCGACGGGCAGCGCAGCTGGATCGTCGGCGTTGTAGATGACCTTGCTGAGTTCCAGCTTCTCGGATGCGCTCACGGCCTCGGCCATGTCGTAACCCTTGCCGCCCAGCGCAGTGGACATGTTCTTCGCGGCACCGTCGACGCTGCTGGCATTGGCCACCTGCACCTTGGTGCCGGTGGTGATTGCCGCCACCGTGGTGGCGGGCGCAACAGTCGTGACAACGGTGGCAGTGGGGTCGAGCGTGGTCTCGCTAGCGACGGAGGTGGTCGTGTCTGGCTTGGCGGTGGTGCTGTCGCCGCCGTCGTTCACCTTGCGCAGAATGAGGAAACCAAGCACCAACGCGACCAGCGTGACCGCGATGGCAACGGTGCTGCCCATGGGCGCTGCGCCATTGGTGCGGCCAGTACGGCCAGCGTTTTCGTTGCTCATCGGAACTCCCTTAAATAGTCAAAGGCGGTTGTGTTCAGGTGCGTCAGCCCTGTTCGCCGGCAGCCGCGCCATCAATCAGAGTCCGACGACGACGCTCGCGGTGACGTCGCAGGCGGCGAACCACCAGCTGGTCGGCGAGCAACGCCGCCGGATGATCGATCACCCGGTTGAGTTCGAGATTGTAGTCCTCCACGGAACAGGCGAAACGCGCGCGGATGGCATCGTGGCGATCTTCGTCCAGCGTGAACCATGTGGCCTCGAACTGCAACATAGCCAGATGGCGCTCGTTGAGAGGTGCGTTGTTCGTCTCTGCCGTGGCGTTGGTCGTGCTATCGGGCGTCATGTTCTCGCTCATGGTGGGTCCAGCATTGCCCAACTGAGTCTATGAAACCGGGCATCGCACAGGTGTTCGTGACCTGGTCAGCTAACGTGCGCGCCATGTCAGCGCGTCCGTTCATGATTGGTGTCGCCGGTGGAACCTGCTCGGGCAAGACCACCGTCAGCGAGCGCTTGGCCGAGCTGGCGGGCGACGATCGGTTGGCACTGATCAAGCTGGATTCGTACTACGTCTCGCACGATGATCAGCCCTTCGAAGTGCGGGAAAAGGCCAACTACGACCACCCAGATGCATTCGACTGGCAGTTGCTGAATGATCATCTGGCTGCGCTCTCGCACGGCTCGACGGTGCCGGTACCCATTTACGACTACACCAATCACCTCCGCAGCGGTGACGTACGAATGGTGCCGCCGGCCAACATCGTCGTTGTCGAAGGCATCTTGGTGCTGTACGAGCCGACGTTGCGCGAGCGCTTCGACTTGAAGGTGTACATCGATACCGACGCCGACTTGCGCTTCATTCGTCGGTTGCAGCGCGACGTGGCCGAGCGCGGTCGAACACCGGAGAGCATCATCGCCCAGTACCTGGATTCGGTGCGCCCGGCGCACGAGCAGTTCATCGAGCCGAGCAAGCGCCACGCCGACGTGATCTTCCCCCAAGGGGGCATGAATGCCCCCGCCATCGATGTCCTACTCGCCCGCGTGCGCGAGCTCGCAGTGATCGAGTAGCAGCCCTTTTCTCACGCGCTCGGCGCGAGGGTGGCCGTTACACTCGGCGAACGAGTCGCCGGGTTAGCTCAGCTGGCAGAGCAACGCACTTGTAATGCGTAGGTCAAGGGTTCGATTCCCTTACCCGGCTCCAGATAACACCATGCACCGACCATGAATCGCCCTGGGTCTGATGGAGGCTCGGATTATTGGTTCCAACCCCGAGCGGGGAGGGCTGTTGGGCAACGTAGTGGGCTGCTTCGTATTCGATCGGCGGGATGTCACCGCAGTGGCCGTGGAGCCGCTGCTCGTGGTTGAACCAGTGCACCCATGACAGCGTGGCGAGCTCGAGTTCGTCGACGTCGTCCCACGGCTTGGGGGCGTCGGGTCCGTACACGCATTCGGTCGCTACCGAGGCCCGCGAAGCCGAGATGACCACCGCCTACAGCGTCTTCACCGAACGGCTGCTGCAGCGGTGAGGACGACGGCCGTGGCTTCTCAACGGACCTTATGTTGTTGGTGCATAAGATTCATAAGATTCATAAGATGCTGTAAGGTCTGTTGACATGGACCCGTTGGAGAATCCGTATCGGCCGGGTGCGGGTACTTCGCCACCGGCGTTGATCGGCCGCGACGAGCTCATCAACGACTTCGGCATTGCGGTGCGCCGCACCATCGGTGGCAAGCCGGGCAAGAGCGTGATGCCAATCGGCTTGCGGGGCGTCGGTAAGACCGTTCTGCTCAACCGCTTCGCCGAGATAGCTGCGCACGAAGGCCTCAAGGTGGCCTTCATCGAGGCACCCGAGACCGGTGACTTCCGCACCTTGCTCGCGGTCCGGCTGCGCAAGATCCTCCTCGATCTCGACCAAGGCCTCGGGCGAAGGGCGGTGCTCCGGGCGCTGCGCGTGCTGAAGAGTTTCAGCTATCAACTCCCCGATGGCAGCTCGATCTCACTCGGCGTCGACCCGCTGGCGGGGCAGGCCGATTCGGGGCTGCTCGCCGA
>JANOYI010000091.1:0-4788 GCA_031428795.1 Ilumatobacteraceae bacterium
CGTCGACTTCAGCAGCTCGATGCCCTCGTCCACCTGCGCAGGATTGTTGGCGTCGCGACCATTGAGCGCGATCAGGTAGCCCGAGTACGCAAGTGCCGACTTGTTGGTCGGCTCCAGCTCGAGAACCCGCTGATACGTCAGCAGCGCCTGGGAGTATTCGCCAGCCGTCAGCTGTGCGTCGGCAGTCGCCAGCAGCGTGTCCACGTTCTCCCCAGCCATCGTGGTGGTGGTTTCGCCGCTCACCCGCGCAACGAGGCCTTCGATCATCGCGACCATGTCTTGCGGAGGGTTCAGTGAAAGACACAGCGCACCCTGGGTGGCGACCATCTCCTCGTCGATCGGATCGAGGAAGGTGCCCGCCGAGACAGCCATCAAACAGTGCGGATCGCCGTAGGTCTCGTCGATCAGCGCTGCCGCCTCTAGTCCGGCGATACCAGCGCGCACACCTGCCTGGTCACCGGATTGCTGCCCATCGATCACCAGCAGATACGACGAGTAGGTGGCGGCCTCGGCATTGGCCGGCTCGATCTCCAGCACCCGCTCGAAGGCGGCGCGAGCACCAGCCGTGTCGGTGCCGAGGAGGCGCCGACCCTCGGCCAGTTGGACTGCAACCTCGTCGGCAGGCTGCCCACCGGTGAGGCTCTGGCCCGGCAACCGTTGACCAGCAGAGTTGGCCACGAACAACCCCAGCGCCACAGCGACCGCAATGGTGCCGCCGATGATCGCAACCAGACGGCCCCAACGAGTGGGTGACTTGGGCAGCAACGAGCTGCGACCATCGTCGATCTCGCGCCTGACGGCCGCCGCGCGAGCGACATAGCCATCGTGCAACGCCTGATAGTCGTCGTCGCCGACATCGCCGAACTCGTGCTCGCGCTCGATGTCGCGGATGCTGTTGAGCAGGAAGCGGCGTTGCTCCTCGAGCTCCGCCATCCGTTCAGGATTCATCGGTCGTGTCCACCGACGACGCTGCCAACGACGACTCCTCCACCGGCGAATCAGCTACAAGCGACTCAGCCGCCAAAGCTGCGGCAACCATGGCCCTATCGTCGTCGTCGGGCACGGTATCGACGTTCTGCTGCCAGCGTCGGAACGCGAAGAACAGCCCGACGGCGGCGCACACCAGCGCCACCGCAGGCAATACCCACACCAGCGATTCGAAGCCGGTCGCCTTGGGGACCAACTGTGTCTTCGCGCCGAACTGCTGCACGACGTAGGCGATGATCTCGTCGTCGCTGGCGTCGGTGGTGCTGATCTGCGCCTTGATCTCCGCACGGATCGACGCCGATGACGTGTTGCGCGATTCGTACACGGTCTCGCCGCCGCAGATGGGGCATGCGAGCTGCTTGGAGATTTCCTCCACCCGCTCCTCCGGCGTTCGGGCACCTACATCGCGCGTGGTTCCGAACGCGAGGAAACCAGCCACCACCAGGACGAGCAGCACCCAGCCGGGCCAACGCTTCAATGAAGAGGACAACGCCGATGGGTTCATCGCGCCTCGTACAGATCGCGTTGTTGCTGCACCAATTGCGAGAGCGTGACGGCGTCGATCTGACCGGCCCAGCGAACGCGCACGACACCACTCGGGTCGATGATGAACGTCTCGGGCACCTGCGCGACTCCGAAGGCGACGTTGATTGCGCCGTCGTCATCCCGAATGACCGGCCAGTCGCCACCGCGCTCGTCGAAGAAGGCGCGAATGTCCTCGTCGGAGTTCGGTGGCTGCACGAAGCTGTAGAACTCGGCGCCATCGGCGAAGGTTGCCTGCTGATCGACGAATGCCATCAGGTCGCCGTGCTCAGCAATGCAGGGCACGCAGGATGAGTTGAAGAAGTTGACGACCACCCAGCTGCCTTTGCGGCGAGCCAGATCGAACGGCTCGTCCTCGATCGTGGTGCTGCGCACCGAGGGCGCCGGCTTGTCGATGAGCGGGCTCTCGACCAACCCGACCTTGTCGTCAGTACCTGACTTGCTGGCCGCGAGAATCCAGAACAGGCCGCCGATGACAGCTGCAACTGCAAGCACGATGAACGGCGCCACACGCTTGCGCGAGGGCCCAGTCGTTGTGTCGACTTCAGTCTCAACGGCAGGCATGTCAGACATCGGCTGGTTCCGGCTCGTGAGCAACTGGGATCGGCGCCGACACGGTGTCGGTCGGGCGACGGCGATGGCGACCGGGGAAGGCGGCGAGCACCGTTCCGACCGCGCACATCCCGCCACCGATCCACAGCCACACGATCATCGGCTTGATGAACACCTTGATCTTGGCCTCGCCGGTACTCGGCTTCGAGCCGTTCTCCAGCGTGAGATAGATGTCCTTGTCCAGGCCGGTGCGCACGCTCGGCGTCGCAATGTCCATTCCGTTAGCCGTGAACTTGGTGATGGCCGGGGCATACGCCTGACCGCCGTCGATCGAGATGAGGGCCTTGATGCCCACCGCCCGCTCCGTCTCGAAATCGGTGAGGTCGACCAGCGTGAACGAATGTCCGGCGAACTCGACGGTCTCGCCCTTGTCGATGGTGAACTCGGCCGACCGCGTGTAGCTGTTGGACGCGGTCAACGCGACCGCGATCATGATGATGCCGAGGTGCACGATCATGCCGCCGTTTGTGCGGCCGAGCAGCCCGCGTACGCCTTGACGACGAGTGGCCAACACCAACTGGCGTAGCGCCGAGCCCGCTGCAAAACCGGCGAGCCCGAACGCGAGCAGCGAGGCAAAACCGGTGGCACCAATGAGCACCGAGAACGCGAGCGCCCCAGCGCCGCACCATGCCGGCCAGAACAGCCGCGTACGGAGCAACTCACCCGAAGCTTTACGCCACGGCAGGGCCGGCGCGATCGCCATCAGGAACAGCAGCACCAGCCCGATCGGCTGCGCCATCGTGTCGAAGAACGGCGAACCGACAGCGATCTTGCGGTCGTTGCGCGCCTCGACGATCAACGGGAAGACGGTGCCGAGAAGGATCACAAATGCGAACAGCGAGAAGATCACGTTGTTGGCCAGGAAGGCCCCTTCACGCGAGATCGGCGAGTCGATGGCGCCGGGTGAGCGCAGCTTGTCGCCCCGCCAGCCGATGAGAATCAGCGAGGTTGCGACCACGACACCGAACGCGCCCAACAGGTACGGCCCGATGGTGCTGTCGCTGAACGCGTGCACACTGTTGACCACGCCGCTGCGGGTGAGGAACGTGCCGAGAATCGTGAGCGAGAACGTGGCCACCAGCAGGCTCAGGTTCCAGACGCGGAGCATGCCACGCCGCTCCTGCACCATCACCGAGTGGATGTACGCGGTGCCCGTCAGCCACGGCAGGAAGCTGGCGTTCTCCACCGGGTCCCACGCCCACACGCCACCCCAACCGAGAACCTCGTAGCTCCACCAGCCACCGAGAAGGATGCCCAACGTGAGGAAACCCCACGCGAACAACGCCCAGCGACGAGTCTCGACCAGCCAGCCTTCACCGACGCGGCCGGTGACGAGCGCGGCGATCGCGAACGCGAACGGCACCGTGAAACCGACGTAGCCGAGATACAGGATCGGTGGGTGGAACAGCACGAGCACGTGGTTCTGCAGCAGCGGGTTGGGGCCCTTGCAGCAACGTGTGAAGTCGGCGGGAACGGCGCCAGCGCGGAACGCGTCGGTGGGCCCTAGCGCAAGGAAGAAGAAGAAGGCGGTGACGACGAACATCACGACCAGCGCCCACGCGACCATCGGGTCGGCGATGCGGTTGCGATAGCGGTGGGCGATGATGGCGAGGTACATCACCAGCAACAGCAACCACAGCAGAATGCTGCCCTCGAGCGCACTCCAGACAGCGGTGAAGTTGAACAACGCTGGCGTGTCGTAACTGCCCACTTTTTGCACGTAGGCCAGCGACCAGTCGCGCACGATCAGCGCCCTGATCATCACCGCGATCGCAACGACTCCGCCGGCCAGGGCAACCCACACGTACGCATTGACCGCACGTGCCAGCCGAGGGTTCTTCAGGACGGTGGCTGTGACCAGACCGAACGCGCCGAAGATGCACGCCGCGAAACCAACGATCAGTGCTGAGTGGCCCAGCAGACCATTGATACCTTCAGCCAGGAGCACCGTTGCCGTCACGACTTTGCCGCGCAGGCATCCGCTTCGGCGTTGGACTCGTCGATGCGATCCGCGTTTTCCTTGTCGTAGTTCTCGTCGTGCTTCACCAGCACTTCGTCACCCTCGAACAGCCGCGAGCCGTCGGCCGCTTCGGTCACCCGGCCGGTGACCACGACCGGAATGCATTCCTGAAACAACCCGGTCGGCTTGCTACTGAGCGCCACCGGCATTGAAACGCCATTGAACGAGACGACGAACGTGGTCGCTGAGGCCTCCGCATCGTACGACCCCTGTTCGACGACACCCTGGATGCGAATGTTGCGATCGACGGCGCAGCCGTCCTTGATACCGACCTCATCGACGTTGCAGTAATAGTCGAGCGAGTTGGTGAGGAACTTGGCCACCACCACACCGCCGACGATGATCACGAGTGCCAGCACGCCGTACGCGAACCACGGCTTCTTCTTGCCTCGGGCGGCGGTCGGAACAACCTCGCGAGGGCTGAGATCCGCGTCGTTGGCGTTGTCGTTGGTGTTGTCGTTGTTCAGGCCCATGTCGTTCAGGTCCACGGACGATCCTCGCGCGGCACCTGACGGGCGGCCTTGCGGGCCTGGGCAAGCATTCGCCACGTATAGAAACCGATACCGGCGAAGGTGACGACGTAGCTGCCAATCACATAGGGGGCATTCTGCATGCCGATCATGACG
>JANOYI010000092.1:0-1956 GCA_031428795.1 Ilumatobacteraceae bacterium
GCGACGCGAACTTCGATTCGCTCGATGGTGGCGCCGGCCACTTCCAGCAAACGCGTCCGCAATGTGGCTTCCAAGAACTTCAATTGCGTCGCCCAGGCTGGGTCGTCGACTTTCACTACCAGCGTGGTGCCGTCCAGCTTCACCGGCTGCACATGCAGAGCAACGGCAGCACCAACGGCTTCCTCCCACCGACCGAACACGCCGCCCATCACGGCTGCTGGCGCTGCCGCGGGACCAGTCTCGGGGCGCAGCGAACGAACTACCTGATGCAGACTGTCGCCCAAACGGATCGGTTCATCCCGTGCCACCGAACCACTCTGCCACTCGTCCAGGACTATCCGACTACCACCCGACGACTATCCGACGACAACAGCGCCGGATTCGATTCGGACAATCGCATCCGGGTGGGCTGCTTCCGGCAACGCGCTGGCGGTCGTGAGCACCACTTGGCCGGGTGGAAGGTGCAGCAGTAGCGCGGCCGAGCGCCGCGGATCCAGCTCGCTGAGCACATCGTCCAGCACCAGCACCGGGCTGCTGCCAGCCTTTTCCGCCACCATCCGGTGAGCGGCAAGCCGCAATGACAGCGCCAGCGTGCGCTGCTCACCCTGTGATGCATGCGTACGTGCGGGCAGCCCGCCGATGAACAAGTCGACATCGTCGCGGTGTGGGCCAGTCGTACTGACACCACGTCGGACGTCGTCGCCACGCGACTCGCTGAGCGCCGCTGTGAGGCCCCGCTGGCGCCAAGCCGGCTCGTAGCGGAGGTCGACGACACTCAGTCGGTCAGCGAGCTGCTCGTAGGCTTCGGCGACCATTGGCGCCAGGCGAGCAATCAGTACTGCTCGTGCGTGCCCGAATTGGTCGCCGACCTGCGCGAATTTCGCGTCCCACACATCCAGCGAGATCTCCAGCTCGTCGTTCAGTCGGCCGCCAGCGGCCTTCAGCAACGTGTTGCGTTGCTTCACAATCCGATCCAGCTCCAGTCGCAGAGCGTCGTATTTCAAGGCCAACGACACCAGCGTGTCGTCCATGAAACGTCGACGTTCCTGCGGCCCACCCTTGACAAGTTCAAGGTCGTCGGGTGAAAACACCGTCACCCGCATGACACCCAGAAGCTCGCGTGACCGACCTAACTTCTGCTTGTTGACCTGCACACGGTTACGACCGTGGCGCGACAACTCCAGTTCGACCAGCACCTCGCGGCCGTCAGGATGCAGCACCGTTGCGCGAACGACAGCGGTTTCGGCGCCGACGCGAATGAGTGCGTCAGCGGGGGCACCACGAAAGCTGTCCAGAGACGCCAGGTAGGCCAACGCCTCCGCCAGGTTGGTTTTGCCTTGACCGTTGAGACCGACCACGGCGGTGATGCCGTGGTGGAACTCGAAGGACGCTTCCGTGTAATTGCGAAAGTCGACGAGTTCCAGTCGCGTAACGATCATGCCGAGACGTCGACGTTGTTCTTTAGGGCACCCGCACCGGCATGAGCAGGTACAGGTAGTCGTCGATGCCCACGCCCCGCACGACCGCCGGCTTGAGACCGTCGAGCGTTGACAGCGTGATGGAGTCACCAATGCACGCCTCCACGCCAGCTGCGAAGTAGTCGGGGTTGAACGCCACTGTCAGCTCGCTGCCGACGTACACGCAGTCGAGTTCTTCACTGGCGTTACCGACGTCTTGCGTGATGGCGGTGAGGCGCAAGGTGTCGCCGCCCATCTGCAAACGCACCGGAGTTGCATCCTTCGCGAGAATCTTCACACGGCGAATGGCCTCGAGGAGCGGCTCGCGCTCGACGGTGAGTGTGTTGGGGTGCGACGGCGGAATCAGCTGGCGATAGTTCGGGAACTCGCCCTCGATCAACCGGGTCGTGAGCCGCGTGGTTCCCACTTCGAAGGTTGCGTCGCGATCGCCGAGACGCATCGTGACTTCGTCGCCGCCGCCAACGAGGCGTTGCAGTTC
>JANOYI010000093.1:0-2910 GCA_031428795.1 Ilumatobacteraceae bacterium
GTAGACCATCGAGCGAGGTACCCAGCGACACCATGTGGTGCACGTACTGACCGAGCGAAGCTGAGTGTGACGGCACTACTGAGCGCGGGGCGGATGCATCGACTTCCAGCAGCGCCTCGATGGCGCGCTCGACACTGTCGGGCAGCTTCACACCGCCGGGCGCGAAGAACTTCACGCCGTTGTCCTGCCAGGGATTGTGTGAGGCCGTGATCATCGCCGCCGGCACGCCACGTTGAGCGGACAACCACGCCAGCGCCGGCGTCGGCACCACACCTACAGATACAGGCCGCGCGCCGGCTGCCGCCAGCCCGGCAGCGACCGCTGCTTCGAGCACCGGGCCTGACTCGCGTGTGTCTCGCCCGATCAGCCATTCACCGCCGCCGAGGACCTGCGCTGCCGCGTTCGCCAGTGCGGCGACATAACCAGTGGTCAGCACCGTCAGCGCCTCGGCCCGAACCCCGTCAGTTCCGAACTTGAGACTCATCGCGCCCACCTCATGGTCGCATGAGCGTACCGAGACCAAAACAACGACAGACCCAAAACGCACAAACGCCCCCGACCGGAGCCGAGGGCGTGGGTGCAAGCTGCTGGAATCAGCGCTTGGTGTACTGCTTGGCCTTGCGGGCCTTGACGAGACCGTACTTCTTGCTCTCCTTGCGACGCGGGTCGCGAGTGAGAAGACCGGCCTTCCTCAGTGCCGGACGGGCATCGGGATCGAGCTCGACGAGCGCACGGGCGATTGCCATGCGCAGTGCGCCGGACTGGCCGCTGATGCCGCCGCCGTGCATGGTGGCGTCGACGTCGTACGTCTCCTCGACGTCCATGACGCGCAGGGCCTCGGTGACAACCATGCGCTGCATGGCGGTGGTGAAATACTCGTCGAACTTCTTACCGTTGATGGTGTGGACGCCGGTGCCGGGGCGCAAACGAGCGCGGGCAACAGCTTCCTTACGACGACCGGTGGTCTGGGTGAGCGGCTTAGTGGCCATGTGTGTCGGTACCTTCCGGCGCTTCAGCGGGCCTTGGCCGCGGGGAGTTCGAGTGCAACAGGGTTCTGTGCCACGTGGGGGTGCGTCGGGCCGGAGTAGACCTTCAGCTTCTTGATCTGCTCGCGGCCCAGGGGGCCATGGGGCAGCATGCCACGGACGCTCTTGCGAACGGCCTCGGCCGCATCGCGCTCCATGAGGTGCTGGTACGTCTCGCTCTTGATACCACCGGGGTAACCGGTGTGGCGGTAGACGCCCTTCTTGGCGGCCTTACCCTTGGTGAGGACCACTTTCGACGCGTTGACAATGACGACGTGGTCGCCAGTGTCGATGTGGGGCGCAAACGTGGGCTTGTGCTTGCCACGCAGCAACCGAGCAGCCTCGGTGCACATGCGGCCGAGCACGAGATCCTCGGCGTCGATCACATGCCATGCACGCGTGATCTCGCTGGCCTTCGGGCTATAGGTAGTCATCACTTCGTCCTTCACACGACTTCACCGCTGACGCCGTCTCGGCTGCCAGGGAACCGTGAAATGATACGGGCATCGCGGGCAAATCGGCAATGGCCAGCGCGAATGGGCGCAAAATCACCGTCGAAGATTGACCGGATAGCCCACTTCCCACAGCACCAGCCCGTGGGCGGGCGCGACTCGACCGGCGAACTGTCGGTCCTGGCCGTGCAGAATGCCGCGCATCTCGCCCGCATGCAGCTTTCCCATGCCAACCTCCACCAGTGTGCCCACGATCGAGCGGACCATTTGGTGACAGAAGGCGTTTGCCTCGATCTCGAACCGCAGCAGGCCAGGCACGTCGCCTCGCACTTCCTTCCAATCAGCGCGGAACACGTTGCGGCGCAGCGATCGTTCGTGCTCGCCCAGTTCCAGCTTCGGTCGCCGGCAGAACGTGGAGAAGTCGTGCTCGCCGATCAGCGGGTCGCACGCCAGGTTCATCGCCCACAGCTGCAACGGCTGCATCACATGCCAGGCGGTACGCACCGCGAACGGGTTCAGCGACGTCGAATTCAGCACGTGATAGCGGTACAGCCGCGACGTGGCGCTGTAGCGGGCGTGAAACTCGGGGTCATCCGTCCACTGGAACTCGCGCACCGCAATGTCTGGCCGACACATGCTGTTGACACGGCGCTGCAACTTGGCGAGGTCGAAGTCCACAGGAATGTCGCAGCTCACCACTTGGCCCCAGCCGTGCACGCCCGCGTCGGTGCGGCCCGCCCCAACTAGGTTGGCAGGGCCGCGCACCACCAACTCCACGGCCCTCCGCAGCTCACCGAGCACAGTGCGCTCGCCGGGCTGCTCGGCAAAGCCGGACAAATTGGTGCCGTCGTAGGCAACTGTGAATCGAGCGCGCCGCGTGGTGAAAGAAGACGTCACGGGCTGCCCGCCGTCCACGGCAAGGGCCCGAGAACGTCCGGCAGCGGACCGGCGGCAGTGGCCAGAAGCGCCGCCGACAACTGATCCCACGCCGTGGCGTAGTCGACAGCAGAAGCGCCGTTCAGTAGCAGCACGAACTCGACCTCGTCGGGGGAGCTGACGAAGTAACCGCTGAGCGACTTCACTTCGTTCGGGTTGTGCAGAGTGCCCGTCTTGGCCTGCAACACACCGACCAGGCCGTCCTGCTCGAACGAATCAGCCAGCGTCGAGCCCTCCTGCCCGGCGACAGCCAGCCCTGCGCCGACGCCGTCGGTGGCACTCCCCCGTCGCAGTACACCCGCCAGCGCAGCACACGTCAGTTGGTTGTCATGGCTGAGCCCGGAACCGTCCGTGAACACGAGCCCGGCAGTGGCGACTCCCCACGTGTTCAACCGATCGAGCATCGCCTGCAGACCTGCTGCACGAGTTCCACTCTGGGCGACTGCGACGCCGATCTCCTTCACCATCATCTCGGCAGTGAGGTTGTCACTGGTCGC
>JANOYI010000094.1:0-2454 GCA_031428795.1 Ilumatobacteraceae bacterium
GCTTGATGCGGACCGCGCAGCGGTAGTGCTCGTCGCCGATGTACTGCGGGTCGAGGATGCGCGAGGTCGACGTCAGCGGGTCGACGGCCGGGTAGATGCCGAGCGAGGCGATCTCTCGCGACAGCTCGGTGGTGGCGTCGAGGAACGTGAAGGTCGTGAACGGCGCCGGGTCGGTGTAGTCGTCGGCGGGCACGTACACGGCCTGCAGTGAGGTGATCGAGCGGCCACGGGTGGACGTGATGCGCTCCTGCAGCTGACCCATTTCATCGGCAAGAGTGGGCTGGTAGCCCACGGCGGAGGGCATACGACCCAGCAGGGTGGAAACCTCGGAACCGGCTTGCACGAAGCGGAAGATGTTGTCCACGAACAGCAGCACGTCTTGGTTCTGCACGTCGCGGAAGTACTCGGCCATGGTGAGCGCCGAGAGGGCAACGCGCAGGCGCACGCCCGGCGGCTCGTCCATCTGGCCGAAGACGAGGGCGGCCTTCTCGAACACGCCCGACTCGGTCATTTCGATCATGAGGTCGGTGCCCTCACGGGTGCGCTCGCCGACACCGGCGAACACCGACACGCCACCGTGGTTCTGCGCAACACGGCGGATCATCTCGGTGATGAGCACGGTCTTGCCCACGCCAGCACCACCGAAGAGGCCGATCTTGCCACCGGCGACGTACGGGGTGAGCAGGTCGATGACCTTGATGCCGGTTTCGAACAGGCGCTTCGACGGCTCGAGGGCTGCGAAGTCAGGGGCCGGGCGGTGGATTTCCCAACGCTCCACGTCGTCGAAGTCGGCGTTGTCGGCGTCGAGCACTTCGCCCCACGTGTTCCACACGTGGCCGAGGGTACGGTCGCCGACGGGCACGCTGATGCCGCGACCGGTGTCGCGCACCGAGGTGCCACGGGTGAGACCGTCGGTGGGCTTCATGCACACGGCGCGCACGCGGCTGTTGCCGAGCTGCTGCGCCACTTCTGCCAGCACGGTGACCTGCTGGCCATCGATGTTGACGGTGAACTCGAGCGCGTTGTTCAGCTCGGGCAGTGAGCCGGGCTGGAACTCGACGTCGATGACGGGGCCGGCAATACCGACAACGCGGCCGTCTTTGCGATCTTCTGTGAGGGTCATAGCAATAGCTCTTTCTTGCGTCAGTCGCGAGAGTGCTGGGTAGAGGAAACGAGGGAATCGGCGTCGCCGATGGGACCCAACTCAACGAGTTGAATCTTGGGCTGAGACTTGCCGCCGGACAGAGCTTCGGCACCACTGACGATCTCCATGATCTCGGTGGTGATGCTGTCCTGGCGGGCACGGTTCATGATGCGGCTGAGGTTCTTGATCAGTTCCTCGGCGTTGTCGGTGGCGCTCTTCATCGCTCGCTGGCGGAAGGCGTGCTCGCTGGCTGCAGCGTTGAGTAGCGCGGCATAGATACGAGCCTCGACGTAACGCGGCAGCAGTGTGTCGAGGATGGTGCCGGGGTCGGGTTCGAACTCGTAGTCAGCGGTGGTGCCGTCGGCGTTGTCGGCCTTACCGTCGCCACCCGCAACCGTCGAACGGTCGAGCGGCACCAACGGACGCAGCACGACTTCTTGCGAACCAGCGCTGATGAAGCGGGTGTACACCAGTTCGACACGATCAAACTCACCAGAGATGTAGCGAGCCACCACGTCTTCGCCGATGGCACGCGCCTGGGCGTAGGTGGGGCTATCACTGAAACCACCGTAGGTGGCTGCAATGTTGTAGCCACGGAACTTGAAGTAGCCCTCAGCCTTGCGACCAACGGTGACCAGTGCGTAACTCTTGCCGTCGAGAACGTCGGCCTTGACCGAACCCTCGGTTGCTCGCTGCACGCCAGAGTTGTAGCCACCACACAGACCACGGTCGGCCGTGATGACGACGTAGGCCGTGGTCTTCACTTCTCCGCGGCCAGACAACAGCGGCGACTGCGACGAGCCGCCAGCCGCAGCCAGGTCCTTCACGACTTCGGTGATCTGATGGCTGTAGGGCACCGCAGCCGCAACGCGCTGTTGCGCCTTGACGATGCGAGATGCCGCGATGAGTTCCATGGCGCGCGTGATCTTCTTCGTTGCCTGGACGCTACGAATACGTCCACGAAGAGTGCGCTCCTGACCACCGGCCATGACTACTCCGTTGCCAGCGTCTTGGCGCTGGCGGCTTCGCCAACGGCTGCTGCATCGGTGGCGGTGGCATCGGCGGCAACCTTTGCTGCCTCTGCGCTGGCGGCGACGAACGTCTCCTTGAACCCGGCGATGATCTCGCCAAGCTCGCCAGGCACATCGGCCTTGGGGTTGCTCCGCATGCCGGCCAACAGGCCGCCCTGTGTGCTGCGGAAGTGAGCCAGCAGCTCGGCTTCGAAGCGGCGAACGTCGGGGACGGGCAGGCTGTCGAGGTAACCCTTGGTGCCGGCGAACACGACGACGACCTGCTCTTCGACGGGCATC
>JANOYI010000095.1:0-15375 GCA_031428795.1 Ilumatobacteraceae bacterium
CGGCCTTGCCGGCGCCGGAGCGCTGGCGAACTGGGTGACAACCAACGACGTGCCGCGGATCGGCAGTGGTGATTCGATCGTCCCAGCGACATCCACCTCACTGCCGACGCAATCCGCAGAGCGCGGCTTTCGCTGCAGCGCAGCTGGCTTGTTCGCTGGAGATGCATACTCGTGGCTCTACTTCCAGGGTTGCGAGGCATGGGAGATTCAGAATGTGGCACTCACGTCTCCGACCTCGTGGAACGGGCCGTCCACACAGGAGGTTGCCTTCGTCAATGCGTCAACCGTTGACGGCGCTGCAACGTTCGTCAGCGACACTCGCTTCGGCTCCGGCGAAGTACTGAGTTCGCCAACGAACAGCGACACAAGTTTCGTGATGTACGACGACCCAGCAGACGAGTCGATCGCGTCGTCCGTTGCTCTCGAGTTAGGGATCGCTCTCAGGTCAACGGTCGACCCGGCCTTTGCTCCAATCGAAAGGCAAACCTCGTCATCGATCGTCGTGGTGATTGGCGAAGACATCGCGATCAGCACCCCTGCCGCCTTCGCGGCCGACGACATCGTCCCTGTCCAACCGCTCACGGGTGTGGCGTCGCGGTGCTGGGCGCAGAGTGAGGTCGCGGGCGCCGACCCCGGCTATCGCAACTTCGTGAAGTGCGAGGCGACCCAGCTTGATGGCGGCGACGGAACTGAAGCCCCTCTGTCCACAGAGCCGGGCACGAATCCTCCGGCGACAGCGCTCGGTTGCTCGGCAGGGTCGGCTGTCGTCCGCGCGGGCGAGACCCCGTCGATGATCGCCGCGGAGTACGACATCACAGTCGCCGAGCTCGACGCAGCGAACGCCGACACGCCTGGATACTCGTCGTGGCTGGCCGACATGGTCCTCATCATTCCGTGTCCCGCCTCGAGGTGATCAGAGCATCGCGCGAAAAGGCTTGTCAGAGACTTTCTAAATGCCCCCTTGCGCGAAGGTGATGTGATAGGGGAGAATGACGTCCATGTAATTACAGGGGTGTCGCAATTGGCACCACTGCTGAGGCCTAAGCGCAGGAGGCCAGCCCAGATGCACAACGAACTTCCGTCAGAACCACAAGCCAATTGGCAGGACCAGGCAAACTGCTTGGGCGTCGACCCCGACCTTTTCTTTCCCGAGCGTGGTGCATCCACCCGCGAGGCCAAGGAAGTGTGTCGCGGCTGCACTGTCCGTTTGGATTGCTTGGAGTACGCACTCGTCAATGGCGAGAAGTTCGGTATCTGGGGCGGTCTGTCCGAGCGTGAGCGTCGCCGCTTGCGCCGTCAGCGCTCGCAGGCCGCACGCCGCACGGCCTAGCTCTTTCAGGTTCGAGGTCTTTCAGGTTCGAGTCGGTTGAACTCTCTGAGAGGCGACATGCGGATGTCCGCAACAGGGTGCTACCCTCGCTGACATGATCCTGTTTCTGGACCCTCCCGAGATTGTTCTTGTCCTCGTCGTCGTCCTCGTGCTCTTCGGCGGCTCGCAGTTGCCGAAGTTGGCCAAGAACCTTGGCAAGGCACAGAAGGAATTCAAGGACGGTCTGGCCGATGGTCAGAAGGAAGCCGACAAGGCGAAGGAAGCCGACAAGGCGAAGGAAGCAGCCAAGGTCGCCGACGAAGCCGATCGGTCCACCCCGCTCGACTGAGCCCTTTCGACTGAGCCCAAAGGCTCAACTCAACGACAGACGCGAACGAGCGCCGGTCACCCGTTTGGGTGCCGGCGCTCTTTCAGTTCCCGGACGGGATTAGGCAGCGACCTTGCGGCGCTTGATGATGCGGCGGCGCTCGCGTTCGCTGCAGCCACCCCAGACACCGTGCTCGATGCGGTTCTCGAGGGCGTATTCCAGGCACGTGTCCAGCACCGGGCAGCCGTTGCAAATCTTGCGGGCGCGATCGACCCCGACACCATCACTGGGGAAGAAGGTTGCCGGCGGGTAGTTCCGACAGTTGCCCTGGCTCATCCAGACAGACGTGGCGTCATTGTCGGTGACCGGAAGATTCGTGTTCATGCGCGTCTCCTTGTACACCGCGAACGGGGGGTTCACGGCTCGGTTTGGTGCGCCCGCACGAAGCCCATTGACCTGAGGGCCACACCACCGTTGTTGAGATATAGACGTAACAACCAGCGGTTTGGTTCCCCAAATCGAGGAATTTCTAACACATTTCATCAGAAAAGTCACTCCTTCTCTGGTTCGCGGGCGCGAGTCGGGGTTGCCAGAGCGGCCGCTACACTTCCGGAGCCGTCTCGCCGCTAGCGCTGCGAGTCTCAAACCGGCCAGGAGCAGCACCATGACCGACATCGCTATCGAGCCGCCGCGGGCACACGCACGCATCGTGTACCTCGGGCCGGTGTCGCCCCACTGGGAGATCTATTTCGACCACGGCGACCGCACCGTGATCGACGAGTTCCGTGCCCGAGCTTTGGCCCGCCTGGTTCTCTTGCCCCGTGATGATCCGCAGTTTCGCCGCAACCGCGAGCGCATTGTGCGCGACGCTGAGCGCGAGCGCATCTCGCTGGAATGGGACCTGGGCAACGGCATCGAAAGCTGAACGTGCTTCTGAACGGCTAGTCAGTCCACGCGTTCATTCGTTGTTCAGCCGCTGAAACCCGGCGTGGTCGGTAAGGTCGTCGCATGTCGCAACGCCTGCTGAATCGTGAACTGAGCTGGCTTGCCTTCAATCGGCGCGTCCTGTCGCTGGCCGAGGAGATGGGCATCCCGCTGCTGGAGCGGTTGAAGTTCTGCGCAATCTGCTCGTCCAACCTTGACGAGTTCTTCCAGGTGCGCGTCGCCGCGCTGAAGGATCAGGTGGCAGCAGGCGTCACGCAGCCGGCGTACGACGGCTCGTCGCCGCAGGCGCAACTCTCCGAGATCGCAGCCACGGCCGACCGTTTCGTCGTCGACCAGGAGCGGGTGCTCGACCACCTCTTGGCCGAACTCGCGGAGCACGGTGTGCAGTTGGTCGATTGGTCGTCGCTCGATGCAGCCGATCATCGCCCGCTGATCGAAGAGTTCGAGAAGCGCATGTTCCCGGTGCTCACGCCGCTCGCCGTCGACCCCGCTCACCCGTTCCCGTACATCTCCAACCTCGCGCTCAGCCTTGCGGCGATGATCAGCGACCCTGACACCGGCGAGCGACGATTTGCCCGTGTCAAGGTACCGAACGTCTTTCCGCGTCTGGTCGGGCTTCCCGACGGCAAGCGGTTCGTGCCGGTCGAGCAAATCATCGCCGCCCAACTGCACACCATGTTTGTGGGCATGGTCGTGGAGGAACACGCCGTCTTCCGCGTCACCCGCAACGCCGACCTCACTCTCGAAGAGGAAGAGGCCGACGATCTGCTGGCCAAAGTCGAGATGGAACTGCGCCGCCGCCGCTTCGGCCGCGCTGTCCGGTTGGAAGTTCAGCAGGGCATGAGCGAGGAGATGTTGGAACTACTGGTACGCGAGCTCGACCTGGAAATTGCCGACGTCACCCTGCACCGCAACCCGCTTGACCTCACCTGCATGTTCCAGCTGCACGCACTGGACATGCCAGCCCTGAAGGACACGCCGTGGCCTCCGGTCACCGCGGGCCGCATTCTGCGTGCTGAAGCTCAGGACCGCAGCATCTTCTCGGTCATTCGCGAGCGTGCACTGATGGTTCATCACCCGTACGAGAGCTTTGCCAGCAGCGTCGAGAACTTCATCGCCCAGGCGGCCGACGACCCGCGGGTGCAAAGCATCAAGATGACGCTCTACCGCGCCGGCGGCGACAGCCCGATTGCACGCAACCTGATGCGCGCCGCCGAGCGCGGCGTGCAGGTGGCAGTGCTGGTGGAGCTGAAGGCGCGCTTCGACGAAGCCACCAACGTCGGCTGGGCGAAAGCGCTGGAGCGCGCGGGCGTGCATGTGGTCTACGGGCTGGTCGGTCTGAAGACGCACGCGAAGACCACGCTGGTGGTTCGCCAAGACGATGACGGACTGCGCCGGTACTGCCACATCGGCACCGGCAACTACAACTCCAAGACAGCGCGTCTTTACGAGGACGTTGGCTTTCTCACCTGCGATCCTGCGGTCGGCTCCGATGTGACGCAACTGTTCAATCACCTCACCGGTTACAGCCGAGCGGTTGAGTTTCAGTCGCTGGTTGTCGCTCCACGCGACATGCGCAATCAGCTGATCGATCTCATCGAGCATGAGATGTCGTTCGGCAGTGAAGGTCGCGTCACCGCCAAGATGAACTCGGTCGCTGATCCGGAGATGATCGACGCGTTGTATCGCGCCAGCGAGGCTGGCGTGCAGATTGATCTGCTCGTGCGGGGCCTTTGCTGCCTGCGTCCTGCTGTGCCGGGCATGAGCGAGAACATTCGCGTGCGAAGCATCCTTGGCCGCTATCTCGAGCACTCGCGAGTCGTTCGCTTCGAGCACGGCGAGGGCGACAGCCCTCTGTTCCTCATCGGCAGTGCGGATTGGATGGGTCGCAACCTCGATGGACGCATCGAGGTGCTGGTGCCGGTCACCCACCCCAAGCATCGTGACTGGCTCGACCAGGTTTTCGAGTTCAATCTGGCCGACGACATCGTCTGTCACGAGCTGGACGCTGAAGGCGTATGGCACCGTCTCGGTCCCAGCGACTTCTCCGACGGCGATGCGCAGGCTCGCTTCAATCAGTGGGTCAACGATCGCCAAAAGGCCTGATGCGCCCGACAAACGGGCCCGATTCGGGCCACGTTGGTGCTCTGTTCACCTCCTGTTCACCCCGCCACCGGTAGCGCGTTACCTGGGTTCCTTACCGTTCGGGTCGTTGATACCCCGATCCCAGGAGAACATCACGTGAACAACACCAAACGGCGACTCGTACTCGCCGGCATCGTTTCCCTTTCGCTGCTCGCCACCGCGTGTGGCGCCGACGAGGGCGCAAGCGAAGCCACCGAAGCCCTGGCTACCACCGAGGCCGGCGAGACCCCCGACACCACCGAAGCCCCGGCTACCACCGAGGCCCCCGGCGAAGTGGTTGGCGGCGAAGTATTCGTCACCGGTTCGTCGACTGTCGAGCCGATCTCGGTTCGGGTTGCCGAGCTCGCCGCCGAGGTTTCCGGCGGCGCCCTTGCAGTCACCGTCGAGGGTCCTGGCACCGGTGACGGCTTCCAGAAGTTCTGCGCCGGCGAAGCCGACGTCTCCGACGCCTCCCGCCCGATCAAGGACGAGGAAGCCGCACTCTGCGCCGAAGCCGGCATCGAGTACGTGGAGATCGAGGTCGCCATTGACGGCCTGACGGTTGCCACCAGCCCCAACAACTCAGCCGTCGAGTGCCTCGACATTCCGGCGCTGTACGCGCTGATCGGCCCTGAGTCTGAGGGCTTCACCAACTGGAACGAGGCCAATGCGCTGGCCACGGAAGTCGGTTCGGCGTTCACCTCGCTGCCCGATGCACCGTTGGTTGTCACCGGCCCCGGCCCGGAGAGCGGCACCTACGACACGTTCGTCGAGTTTGCGATCAAGAAGCTCGCCAAGGAGCGCGGCCAGGAAGACACCGCCCGCGCTGATTTCACGCAAAGCCCCAACGACAACGTGATCGTCGAAGGCATTGAAGCCAGCGACACCAGCCTCGGCTGGGTTGGCTATGCGTTCTACGCCGCTGAGGCCGAGCGCATGAAGGCCCTCGGCATCGACACCGGAGACGGGTGCGTGGTTCCCACCGAAGAGACCATCGCCGATGGCACCTACGGCTTCAGCCGTTCGCTGTACATCTACGTCAGCACCACCGCCGCTGCCCAGAACCCTGCCGTCGGTGAATACATCGACGTCTACCTCAGCGAGGCCGGCCTCGCCATGGTTGGCGATGCTGGCTACGTGAGCCTGCCTTCCGACCGCCAGGAAGCCGCTATGGCTGCCTGGGCCGGGGCCAAGGGCTGATCAGTCCCCCTGCCTAAGATGGGGCCGGGCTTCGGCTCGACCCCATCTTCGGGAGACGGCTTCGTTGTATGAGTTCCTCTAGCCAGACGTCACAATTCGCGCTCGGCGACCTGCGCGGCAGTCCGCGCCGCATTCGCAAAGAGCGCGGCATGCGAGTGCTGCTGCTCATGGCAGCGTGTGTCTCGGTCGTGATCAGCGCGCTCATCGTGTTCACGCTGTTCAGAGAGGCTTGGCACTTTCTCCAGCTCCTCTCCGAGGAGTCGGGCCTGAGTGCGCTGATCGACGATGGCACTAACCCGGGTTGGTACCCACGGAACGGTCGATTTGATCTGCCGACCATCGTGCTCGGCACCATTCTGGTGTCGTTGGTATCGATCGTCGTCGCTGCGCCAATCGGTCTCGGCGCAGCGGTGTTCCTCAGCGAGTATGCATCGCCCCGAACTCGCAAGTGGCTGAAACCCATCCTCGAGGTGTTGGCCGGAGTTCCGAGCGTCGTGTTTGGCTTCTTTGCTCTGCGAGTGCTGGGCCCGGACCTGATCCAGCCCTTGTTCAACACGTCTCAGACAACCAGCTTGCTGGTGACGGGCGTGGCCATCGGCTTCCTCGTCACCCCGCTGATGGCTTCTATCTCCGAAGATGCGTTGCGGGCCGTCCCCTCATCCTTGCGTGAGGCCAGCACCGGGCTCGGCGCCCGTAGGTCGTCCACGGTCATCAAGATCGTGCTGCCAGCCGCCGTGTCGGGCATCGTCGCCGCACTCATCATCTCGGTGTCTCGCGCTGTCGGTGAGACGATGATCGCGGCTCTCGCCTCCGGTCGTCTCGGGCAGTCGCCGCGCACGTTCGATGTTCGCGATCCGGGCCTGACGATGACAGCGTCGATGGCCCAGGTGGCCACTGGTAGCGACCAGGTGGTCGGTTCCGGTCCTGTCTTCCAAAGTCTCTTCTTCGTCGGCGCGCTGCTGTTCTTGATGACGCTCGGCCTCAACATGATCGCGAACCGCATTGTCGGTCGCTTTCGGAACAAGTACTAGGAGCCGGCATGGCAGTCACTGCTTCAATTCGCGACTCCAGCGGCAACGCGGTTCGCGCGGCGCTCACCAGCGGCAAACGCGATGTACGCGGCATGTTCTTCGCGGTGATGCTTCTCCTCTGCTTGCTCAGTGCACTCCTGGTTTTGACCGTCCTGATGTGGGACGTGATCGCACAGTCGATCCCGGTGTTCCAAAAGCGCAGCACGGGCTTCCTCACCAACGACCTCAACTCCAGCCCCGACAAAGCAGGCGTCAGCCAGGGCATCTGGGGCTCGCTGATGATTGCGGTGTTCGTTGTCCTGTTGGCGTTCCCAGTCGGCATTGCGGCCGGGGTGTACCTCGAGGAATACGCCAAGCCGGGCAAGCTGACCACCTTCATCCAACTCAACATCCGCAACCTGGCGGGTGTGCCGTCCGTGGTCTACGGCATCCTCGGACTTGTAGTTTTCGTCCAGGGCCTCGAGTGGTTCACTGGCGGCCGCACCGTCATCTCCGCCGGCATCACATTGGCCATCCTGGTGTTGCCGATCATCATCATCACCACGGCCGAATCGGTGAGTGCTGTTCCCTTTGGCCTGCGTGAGGCTGGCTATGGCGTCGGTGGCACGCGGTGGGAAACCACCCGCGATCATGTGCTGCCGTACGCAGCACCCGGCATTCTCACGGGCACAATTCTTGCAGTGGCGCGCGCGTTGGGCGAGGCGGCGCCGTTGCTCCTGATCGGCGCGATCACTGGTCGCCTAGCGTCAGTGCAGGGGCAAAGCCTGGTGGAGCAAATGCAGGGCAAGTTCACCACGATGCCCATCGTCGTGTACGGGTGGGCAAACGAAGTGAACAAGCCCGGCGAAATCACAGGCCTCACTTTCGAGCAGCTCAACTCTGCGGCAATCGTCGTGCTGCTCGTGATGGTGTTGGCGCTGAACGGCGCAGCAATCCTGCTGCGCAACCGTTTCGAGAGGAACCGGCAAGGGTGAATGAGCGTGTCACTACCATGAGCCAAGAAACTACGAATCTGAAGGGGCGACACCCGATGGCTGACGAGCAGGTTGACGAGGTTGTCGCTGCCGACGACCGAGTCGTGTTCTCCACCAAAGATCTCGAGGTGTACTACGGCGAGTTCCGCGCCGTGCGCGACGTCAACCTCGACATCAAGCAGGGCGAGATCACCTCGTTCATCGGTCCCTCAGGTTGCGGCAAGTCCACGGTCCTGCGCTGCTTCAACCGAATGAACGACCTCATCGCGTCGGCCCGAGTGAAGGGCGACGTGATCTACCGAGGTGTCAACCTGTACGACCCTCAGGTCAACGCCGTCGAGGTGCGCCGTCGAGTTGGCATGGTCTTCCAGAAGGCCAACCCCTTCCCGAAGAGCATCTACGACAACGTCGCGTATGGCCCTCGTCTCACCGGTATCAAGAAGAGGAGCGAGCTCGATGAGATCGTGGAGAAGGCACTTCGCGACGCTGCGTTGTGGGATGAAGTGCGGTCGCGGCTGAAGGCCAGCGGTCTTGGCCTCTCCGGCGGTCAGCAGCAACGATTGTGCATCGCTCGCGCCATCGCGGTCGAGCCGGAAGTGTTGCTGATGGACGAGCCATGTTCTGCGCTGGACCCCATCGCAACTGCCCGCATCGAAGATCTCATGCAGGAGATCAAGAGCAAGTACACGATCGTCATCGTGACCCACAACATGCAGCAGGCGGGCCGCGTCAGCGACCGCACTGCGTTCTTCACCACCGAGGTGAACACCGAGAGCGACCGGCGAACCGGTGTCCTGGTGGAATTCGACAAGACCACGACCATCTTCTCTACGCCGGCCGACGCCCGCACCGAGGCCTACGTGTCAGGCAGGTTCGGCTGATGGAAGAGCTCCGCAAGACGTATCACCACGAGCTGGAAAGTGCCCGCGCCGAACTTGCCCGTCTAGCCGCGCTCGTGGCCGAACTCATTCCGCGAGCCACTGCGATCCTGCTCGACAGCGACCTCGAAGGTGCCGAGTACATCATCCGCGGTGACGAAGAAATTGATGCTCGCTGCGTTGAACTGGAAGAACAATGCATCCGCATTCTTGCGCTGCAGGCCCCTGTCGCCACCGAACTGCGCCAGGTCGTGGCGCTGTTGAAGATGATCTCGGAAGTGGAGCGCAGCGGCGACCTGGTCCGCAACATCTGCAAGGCAGCGCGTCGTATGCACGGCCATGACCTTGATCCGAAGCTGCGCGGCATCATCAACCGGATGGGCGAGCAGGCACAGCAGGTGTACTCAGCTGCAATCGAAGCGTTCGTCGAGAACGATGTGTCGAAAGCTGCCGCGCTCGACGACATGGACGCCTACCTCGACGCGCTGCAGAAGCAGTTCATGCAGGCGATCTTCGAGAGCCATGCAGCTGGCCGGATCGACATCCAGATTGCGGTGCAGTTGGCGATGGTCGCTCGTTTCTACGAGCGCATCGGCGACCATGCCGTCAATATCGCCGAGCGTGTCCGTTTCGTCATCACCGGTTGGGTGCCTGATCACAAGAAGCCAGACCGCGCGCCGGTCGAGCTTGACCCAACGATCGCAAGCAGCGAGACCGCCGGGGACCAGTGAGCTGGATCGCCCGGGGCGAGATCGAACAACTTCGGCGTGATCTTGCTCACGAGCAGGCAAACCGCGTCGCCGCAGATGCGGAAGTCGAGCGCTTACGCGCTGGTCTTGTCGCCGTGCCAGCGGGCATCGTGCTCGCCGACGAGCAGGGGCGCCAGCTGCTTCGCAACCACGTCGCGGCAGTGGGCGGTCACGTCGACCTGTTGGTCGAGGAGGCAGTCGAGCGCCTCCTGGCGGCGGCAGTCGCCGGCCAGGCTGGCGAGCAACGTTTGACGTTGTTTGGGCCACCGCAGCGGGTCTTGCTCATTCGCGCGATCCCGTTGGTGAACGGTGGCGCATTGGCCGTCATCGACGATCTCAGCGACCGCGCTCGACTGGACTCAATTCGCACGGACTTCGTTGCCAACATCAGCCACGAACTGAAGACGCCGGTTGGTGCATTAGCGATCTTGGCTGAGGCGCTCGCCGACAACGACGACGTCGATGTGAACCGACGCCTTGCGCTGAAGATGGTCGAGGAGGCGCACCGCGCTTCGGGCACCATCGACGACTTGCTGGAGCTGTCGCGCATAGAGCTGGGCGGCCCCGGCGAACGTGAGGAGGTCAGCCTCTCGGCAGCCATTGGCGAGGCCGCGGCTCGTCACCGCCTCATCGCCGACACGGTGGGCGTTCGGCTCGAGGTGAAATGCATTACCCCAGAGACGGTCGAGGGCGACCGCTTGCAGCTGGTCTCCGCGCTCAGCAACCTCATCGACAATGCGGTGAAGTACAGCAATCAAGGCGGTGTCGTCACGATCTCGTCCCGCGACATCGACGGCTGTGCAGAGATTGAAGTCTCCGATACCGGCATCGGGATTCCGGTGCGCGACCTAGATCGAGTGTTCGAACGGTTCTACAGAGTCGACCGTGCCCGCAGCCGCACCACCGGTGGCACTGGGCTTGGCCTGGCCATTGTGCGTCATGTGGCAACCAATCACGGCGGCGATGTGACTGTGCGCTCACGCGAGGGCGAAGGGTCGGTCTTCACATTACGAATTCCAACGGGAGAAGGACGCTGACCATGGCGAACACAGGTGTACAGACCGTGCTCGTAGTCGAGGACGAAGCAAGTTATGTCGAAGCGCTGATCATCGGGCTCACCCGTGAGGGCTTTCGAGTCGAGGTGGCCGTCGACGGTGCGGAGGCGCTGGCGCGCTTCGATGTCGTGCAACCCGACGTAGTGCTGCTGGACGTGATGCTGCCCAAGATCAGCGGTATCGATGTGTGTCGTCAGTTGCGCAAGCGCAGCCAGGTGCCGATCATCATGGTCACCGCCAAGGGCGCGGAGATCGACACCGTGGTGGGCTTGGAAGTGGGCGCCGACGACTATGTCACGAAGCCGTATCGCATGCGCGAACTGGTCGCCAGGATGCGCGCCGTGATGCGCCGCCAGGGCTCGGTTGCGTCTGACGGGCCATCGCTCTCCGAAGGAGCCATCACCGTCGGTGATGTCAGCCTGGACCCTGAAGAACATCGCGTTTTGATCGATGGCGTCGATGTGCAGATGCCACTGAAAGAATTCGAGTTGCTGCACCTGCTGTTGGCCAATGCGGGTCGAGTGCTGTCGCGCGATGTCTTGATCGACCGTGTGTGGGGAAGCGATTATGTGGGCGACACCAAGACACTCGATGTCCACGTGAAGCGGCTGCGCGGAAAGCTGGAGGTCGACTCGGCCAACCCTGAGCGCATCGTGACCATCCGCGGACTTGGCTACAAGTACGAGCGATTCAGGCTCTGATCGACCATCGTCGGGCGGCCGCTCCATCTACGATGCGGGAGTGAGTAGCGAGCGAGTGCGTGCTGATGCGGCGTTCCGCAGTGGGCGGCGCCCGGTGAACACGCAGTCGCCGTTTCGCCGATTGGCCCGCACCCATGCGCTCATTGCCATCGGCGATGCGGCAATGTACGGCGCGGTCGCAGGAGAGCTTCTCAGCCTCGGTCCCGACGCGCAACGCTCGGCGGTGCTGCGCTACCTGATTGTCAGCTTCGCGCCGTTCGTGGTGGTCGCCCCGCTGATCGGGCCGACCATCGACAGGATTCCTGGCGGCCGCAAGATGGTGGTGCAGATCACCGCCGTCGTGCGTGCCGGCCTGTACATCCTGATGGCATTTCACACTGACGACATCCTGCTGTACCCGCTGGTGTTCGTGGCGCTGGTGATGCAGAAGACCTACGCAGTGTCGAAGTCCGCCCTGGTGCCAAGTGTTGTGCGGAGCCACGAGGAGTTGGTGGAGGCCAACTCCAAACTTGGTCTGATCTCTGGTCTTGTGGGCGCACTCGCCATCGGCCCATTGCTGGGCATCGGACACTTCAGCGCCGCAGCTGCGCTCATGATCGGCGTGGCGGCATTCATCGTTGCCACCATCTCGGCGCGTCAACTACCACGGGAAGCGATTGCGTCGAAGCCCCCCGAGCGGGCGGAACGCGAAGAGCTGCGGTCGTCGGGAATCGTTTTGGCCTCTGCCGCGATGATGTCGATTCGAGGTGTGATCGGGTTCTTGACGTTCCACCTTCTGTTCTGGCTGCGTGAGGACTATGGGCTTGCGCAGTTCGGCCTCGCTGCGGGTGCCAGCACGCTCGGGTCGATGTGCGGCAACATCAGTGCGCCACGTCTGCGTCGTGCACTGCGCGAAGAGGTGATGCTGACAATCGCGCTGACGGTCATCGCCGGCGCCGGAATCGCTGCTGCGTTAACTGGGGGGCTGGTGACCGCAGTAGTGGTTGCATTCGTTGCCAACTTCTCGGCCGCGATCAGCCGGTTGGCGTTCGACTCGATCGTGCAGCGCGACGCTCCCGACGCCAACCAAGGCCGGGCTTTCGCGCGCTACGAAACTCGTTTTCAGTTGACGTGGGTATTGGCTGCGCTTCCACCGGTGCTCTTCACCCTCCCAGGTCAGGTCGGTTTCCTCGTCGTGGGCTTGGTCGGCACATTCGCTGCTGCGAGCTACCTCATCGGGTCGGAGGCAGTGCGGTCCGGCAAACCGCTACCCAAGTCGCTCACCCAACGCGCCCGCGACGGACTTGTCACCAACGTCGCCAAACGTCGCGGCAACACCCCGCCCAAAGGCAACGCCCGCCCCACCCAGCGCAAGTGACGCGGTTTTCTAGCGATGAGCCAGCTAGCAGAGAGGTAGCAGCGCCAACAACGCGCCACTTGCGGGTGATGAGTTCCATCGAGCGCTCGCCCAGCTCGCCGGCACGGGCCTTCGGAAGCGAGGTCACGGCAGGGAATCCAGGTCGTGGCGTGGGGAGGAAGACGGCCGCACTGTGTGCGCAATGGACTTTCCGGTGGCGCTACGGTCGGGTCAATGACCGATGTTGTGACTGTCGAGTGGCCGCACGATGGGGTCGCGGTCATCACGATGACCAACCCCGCAATCTCGAACTTTGGGTCGTGGGCCGCCATCGAACAACTTGCGAATGCGCTGCTTGCGGCGCGAGAAAACGGTGCGAGGGCGATGGTGATTGCGTCCGGAGTGCCCGGTCACTGGTTGCAACATGCGTGGCTTCGCGACCTGAGCAGCACGATGGCCGGGCTTCCGACCGAAGGCGATGGTGCGTCGTGGTTTCGAGCCATGGACGAGCTGAGCCGAACCAGCGTCGTTTCGATCGCCGCAATTTCGGGCGACACGTCCGGCGGCGGATGCGAATTGGGATGGGCATGCGACTTACGGATCGCTGAAGAGCAGGTGCTGTTCAGTCAGCCCGAGGTAGGCATCGGTGTCGGCACAGGCCTTGGCGGCACTTCTCGACTTCGCCACCTGATAGGCCGAACGGCGACCGCCGAGGTTGTACTGCTCGGCCAGCAGGTGAGTGCTCAGCGGATGCACGAACTGGGGGGTCTCAACCGAGTGGTACCCACCGGGGCCTCGCTTCCTCTGGCCATTGAGTGGGCAATCTCGATTGCCGGTTCGTCGGCGTCGGCGGTCGCCGGTATGAAGCAGATGCTGACCGATGGTGACGACCTGCTGCGCATCGCGGAGGCGGTCAGGAATGATCAGGTCGTCTTTCAGTCGTTCAGCGGCCTGCCTTCTGCACTTGAGCGGATGGCGGTCATTCAAGCGAGGTTCGATGCTGGCGAATCGACGCGCGACGTCTACGGCAGCGGGCCACGCTGACGGGATGGCATTGCACTCCGTCGTCGACGACCCCGACAACCGGTTCGCCTGCGCGGTGGCGAAGTACGGCGACTGCGACATCCTCACCTCGTGGGGACAGGGCGACCTCATTGGCCGGCTGGACTTGGAGCGGATGATGGGCCATCCGCGGGCAGCGCGGGCGGAATACGCGGCGGGCTCACCTGTCCACCGCATCGCACAGCTCGAGGTTCCGATCCTCATCGCACACGGTGAACTCGACGATCGGGTGAACCTGAGGCAGTCGCAAGAACTCATCGAGGCCCTTCGACGCGAAGGCAGGCAGTTCGAGTACGTCACTTACCCAACAGAGGGTCATGGCCTGCTGCGAACGGAACCGTTCCTGCATTTTCACCGTCGGCTTGAACGCTTCCTCGACTGGTACCTCCTGCCCTAAATCATGCACTGCGCCACGGGCGACGATCCGTCGCGGCTGGTTGTGCCAACATTGCCTGAACGACGGCGCAGGAATGCGCCCTTCTCGTGGGGAGCACATGCCGTGATGACAACATCGCTGAGGCGACGGGTTCTTGGGATATCAGTAGCTCTGGCTGCACTGGGCGCAACAGTCGTGACGGCGGGGGCGCCGACGTCGGCGGCCGAGAACGTGACGCTCACTGTCGGGCTGTTGCAGGATGTCGACTCACCGAACGTGACGGTCGGCTACACCGTCGCGGCCTACGAGCTCTGGAACCTGCAATACGCCACACTCACCGACAAGGCCGCCGACGACTTCTCGACCATTCCTGGTTTGGCCGAATCGTGGGAGACCAGTGCCGATGGCATGACGTACACGTACCGCCTGCGCGACGGTTTGAAGTGGAGCGACGGCGCGCCGTTGACGGCCGAAGACATCGTGTGGACCATCAACACCTCGCGCGATCAGGAGTGGACCAACCACGCCGCGACGACTGCCAATCTGACGGCCACCGTGGTCGACGACCGCACGCTCACCATCGTCACCTCGGTGCCGGATCCGAAGTTGCCGACGATGGATGTGTACATCGTTCCCAAGCACATCTGGGAAAGTCAGGCAGGCACGATCGACGACCTCGCTGCGTACGACGCACTGGACGGCGTCGGGTCCGGGCCGTTCACATTGAAGGAACGCAAGGCCAACCAAGAATGGACCATGGTTGCCAACCCGAACTACTGGCAGGGCACGCCGGCTATCAGCCAGGTTGTGTTCCGGGTTTTCAGTGACGGGGACGCAATGGTGACCGCGCTGCGCAGCGGTGAGATCGACGTCGCCCACCTCGTGCCATCACAGGCATTCGAAGACCTGAAGAGCGAGGCGGACATCGTCACCGTTGCCGGTGCCCAGGGCGGCTTCACCCAGCTCGCGATGAACGGGATGGCAGGCGGTCTGGGTGACGGGCACCCGGCGCTGCAGGACTTGACGGTGCGCCACGCAATTGCACGAGCAATCGATCGCCAGGCGTTGTTCGACCGTGTGGTCAAGGGCCAGGGCGAGTTGCTGACCACCCTCGGTGTTTCCCCCGATTCGGTGTGGACGCCGTCGCTGTCTGACGATCAACTGTTGATGTATGAGCCACTGCGCGCGAGCTCAATGCTCGACGACGCCGGCTACCTCGACGTAGACGGCAATGGTGTTCGCGAGATGCCCGGCGGCGGCACCGAGCTGAAGTTCCGCTACGCAGAGCGCAGCGACAGCGTCAATGG
>JANOYI010000096.1:0-3040 GCA_031428795.1 Ilumatobacteraceae bacterium
ATGGCACGGCGAATGATCGACATCATCTCGGTCGGGTGCGTCATGTCGTGGATGCAGTCGAAGGTGGTGACGAAATCGACCGACGCGTCGGTGGGCATCGGCGACTCGCGAGGGTCGTCGAACCTGGCGTTTGCGAGGCCATTGTCCTCCAACTTCTGCGCAGCACGCGCCAGGGCGAACTGGGAGATGTCGTACCCGTGAAACGTTGACCTCGGAAAGGCCTTCGCCATCAGCAGCACGGCACTACCGGCTCCGCAACCGATGTCGACAACGGTCGCGCCGTCGGTCAAGCGATCGACAAGTCCATCAACGGCAGGCAACACCGTCGGTAACAGGTTTGCGTTGCTCCACGGCTCGAAGCTGCGCTCGATGCCAACCGCCCCCTGCGGACCATGACTGTCGTAGTCGTGGCCGACCCCAGTGCGAAAGCTGTCGCGTACCGCCTCCAACGCCTGCATTGTCTGCGGTAGCCGGTGGAACATTCCCATTCCGTACGCGGGATGGTCGGGCATTGCGAACACAACCGCAGCCTCCGGAGTCAACGAGAACCGACCTTCGCCATCCGCAACGATCAGCCTGGCCGCAGCCTGGTTGTGAGCCCACTCGCGGACCCACCGCTCCGCAAGACCAGCCCGTTCGGCAAGTTCCGCAGTCGTCAGCGGCTGGGCCGCCTGCTTCATGGTGGTGTAGAGCCCCAGTTGGTCACCGAGGTGGATCATGCCGGCCGTGACTGCACCTTCCAGCTTGGTGAATACCTGGAAGGAGAACATCTTCAGCGCATCAGCGTCGATCTGGTCGGTCATGACTGCGGTCGCTCAGCTGGGATCGACGAAGTTGGGGGCACGCTTCTCGAAGTTGGCCATCACGGCTTCCTTCTGGTTGGCGCATCCGATCAGCGAGCCAATGGCCTGACGTTCGGCGGCGAATTGTTCAGCGGCGCCCTGATTGAACAAACCATTGAGCAGCGCCTTTCCGGCGCGAACAGCGTCGGGGCTGCGGCTTGCGATTTCGCGTGCCATTGCCATGGCGTCGTCGTAAGGAGTCTCCGAAAGCTTGGTGGCTATTCCGATCGCCAAGGCCTCGCGCCCGTCGAACATTCGGGCGGTCAGCACGAGTTCCTTCGCCACGTCCGCTCGGACCAACTGCGACAACATCATCGTGCCGGTCATGTCGGGCACGAGACCCCAGTGGATCTCGCGAACGCTCATCTGCGTATCGGGATGCACGATGCGGATGTCTGCACCGAGCGCAACCTGAATGCCTCCACCGATGGCGTGACCGTGCACGGCTGCGATGACCGGGACCGGCACTTCCTGCCACACCCAGCAGACCTGCTGGCCGAGGTGCGTGATTCGACCTTCCTTCATGGCCCCAGGGTTGCCGCCTTCGGGGCGATCGCCACCGCCGGCCAGGGCCGACATGGTTGCAAAGTCGAGGCCGGCGCAGAAGGACGAGCCTTCGCCCGAGAGAACTGCGACGCGGATGCCTGGTTCCGTTTTCAACCGCTCGCCTGCCGCAGCAAGCGCTTCGAACATCGCACCGTCAAGTGCGTTGCGCTTGTCGGCACGGGTCATACGCACGTCGGCGATACCGTCGGTGATGGTGATAGAGACGCGGTCTTCGGACATGTACGAGAGTTTGGCAGGTCAGTTCTTCACGGCTCTCAGCGTGTACGTGGCCGCCAAGCGTTCGGGCTTCTCGCGCAAACGGAACTCTCCCATTTCGTCCTCCACCATTTCCTCGGCAAGGGGGTTCCATGGCACCGACTGATGCTCCTCGAACAGCGTGATCGTCATGCCTGC
This sequence comes from Ilumatobacteraceae bacterium, assembly GCA_031428795.1. Lineage (GTDB taxonomy): Bacteria > Actinomycetota > Acidimicrobiia > Acidimicrobiales > Ilumatobacteraceae > UBA668. The sequence continues at coordinate 1,803 of JANOYI010000096.1, forward strand.
GTCCCAGAGGGCGTTGAAGATTTCCGACAGCGAGTGGTTGAAACTGACGAGCTCCGGCGATGCGAGAGTGTGCTCGTGCTCCACGTACGAGTGCTCTTCCACGAACACCTCGCCGTCGCTCTCGAAGTACCCGAACTCGATCACAGCCAGTCCGTCGGGGCGCGGCTCGCAGAGCGTCCAGAGCATCGGATGTCCTTCGCGAATGAACAGGAACCCACCCGGCTTGAGCAGCCCGGCAACGACCTTCGCCCAGCGAGCTGCGTCGGGTAGCCAACACAACGCACCGATGCCGGTGAACACGAAGTCGAACTCGCCAGCGGGCAGGTGGGCGAGCGCTTCGTAGACGTCACTCTCCACGAAGTCGATCTGATGGCCACTCGCTGCAGCCAGCCTGGCGGCTATCCCCAGGGCAGGTCCGGAGAAGTCGAGGCCGGTCATGTGCGCTCCGAGACGCGCCAACGAAACGGTGTCGGTGCCGATGTGGCACTGCAGGTGCACTCCACGCAGCCCCGCGAGTTCGCCCAGCCGAGACAGGTCGAACTGGACGACTTGCGAAAGATGGCTGGGGTCGTCAGTGAACACTTGCAGGTCGTAGCCGCGCTCGTGGTGAGGAACGCGACTGTCCCAGTTGGCCTTGTTGATGCGCTGATAGTCGGAGACGTCGATCGGTTCCACGGCGACCAGCCTCGCACGCCGTGCAACACTGTCGAGATGGAATTGAATCTCTCCGCCGATGAAGTCCTGTCCACCACTCGCGCCGTGCGCAAGCGCCTCGACTTCGACAAGCCGGTCCCCCGTGAGGTGATCGAGGAATGCCTGCAGTTGGCACTGCAGGCACCGACGGGCAGCAACACGCAGGGTTGGCAGTGGTTGTTCGTCACCGACCCGGCAAAGAAGCAGGCGCTGGCCGACATCTACGCAAAGAATTTCGAGATCTACCGCAAGATCGGTGGCCCCGGCCTTCCGGATGGCGACCCGCGTGCCGAGCAGCAGGTGCGGGTGGTCGACTCGGCGCAGTACCTGGCCGACAACTTCCACCGCGTTCCGGTGATGATGATCCCGTGCATCGCAGGGAACCTCGAGGGCGTGCCCTCGTTCGTCGGCGCATCGCTGTGGGGTTCAATCCTGCCGGCCGTGTGGAGCTTCATGCTCGCCGCTCGCGAGCGCAGCTTGGGAACCGCGTGGACGACGATTCACCTGATGAACGGCGGCGAGAAAGAAGCCGCGGATCTGTTGGG
>JANOYI010000097.1:0-5319 GCA_031428795.1 Ilumatobacteraceae bacterium
CCGGTGCCGCCGTAGAACACACCTTTGGGGTGTGCGTACTGGCCGCCGCTGACGACGGCCTGCACCTTCGGGAAGCCCCATTCCGTAACCAGCGCGAGCAGGGCTTCCAGGGTGCGTTGCTGTTCCTCGGCCGTCCACTCGGCGGGCACCACGTCCGCCGCAATCCCGTCGTAGTCAACGTTGTGCGGGGGCGGTTGCGACCAGTCGACGAAGTTGCGATTGAGGTCGACGTTGTCCTCGTTGACTCGGCGAACCCACGCCATTCCAAACGGGTTGAGTGCATGCACGTTGACGACGCGCACGTCGCTCGGTCGTTGGTCAGCGAAGTGGTTCAGCCAATGCGTTTGCAGCGCGGACCCGCAGTAGCCCTCTACACCGTGAGTCGCCGAGAAGATCAGCACAACGGTGGACGCATCGGCCGGGCCCAGCTCAGCAACATCGATGCCCAGTGCCTCACCCTCCGGCCCAGTCAGCGGATGTTCAAAGGTGTCAACAACGGCACCAGCAGTCTCGGCTGCAGCCCAAAACGCCGCCCGTGCCAAAGGATAAGAAGAACTCAACGTCGCGCTCGAAGCCATGACAACAGTTTCTCACGTTGCGGCCACCTGATCAGATGGCGGCCACCACTCGAACGTCGTAGGCGCTCATTGCCCGATCCTTGGTGACAAGCTCAAGGTCTTCGGCAATTGCCTGTGCAATGAGCATCCGGTCGAAAGGGTCGCTGTGGTGTGGCGGAAGCGCACTGGCGACTTCTGCTTGGCGGAACGTGATGTCGAGCGCGTCGAATCCCCGCTCAATGCACAGTGCAGCGAAACCCTCAGGAGCGTCTAACTTGCCAACGGCTCGATTGATCTCCACTTCCCAAACGGATATCGCGGAGACCACCACCGTGTTACGCGGATCGGCAATAGCGGCTCGAATTTCGGGCTTGAGCAGCTTCGGAGATGCAAATGCCCACAGTGCAACGTGGGTGTCCAGAAGTAGTTGCCTCACGAACGATGGCCTGCAAATGCCGCTGCCACATCGTCGGGCAGGTCGTCAAAGTCCTCGTGAATCGTGACTTGTCCCTCCCATCCGCCCAGCACGCGGGGAGCGACAACGGGACGGAAAGGGACGAGTTTTGCGACCGGCACGTTATGACGGCGGATGACGACTTCTTCGCCGGTCGCTTCGACCGTCGCAATGAGTTGTGAGAGGTGGGTCTTTGCCTCGTAGATGCTGACAGCCATGAAATAAGTCTAGTCAGACCTGATCAGAACTCTCCCGAACAGGCAAGGGAATCAGTTGGGGGGCGGATTGGTTGGATGCTCTTGTGAGTGATGACGTGCGAACCCTCCCTGAAACAGCCCTGAATGAAGCGGTCGTCTACTGGCGGCCGGGGTGTCCGTTTTGTACGACGCTCCGCTCTGGTCTGCAACGAGCTGGAATCGAGTACCGCGAGGTCAACATCTGGGACGACCCGGAGGCGGCAGCATTCGTTCGGTCCGTGGCCCGCGGCAACGAAACCGTGCCCACGGTGACGGTCGGCTCGGTCTCTCTGGTCAATCCGTCAGCTGGCGAAGTGGCTGTACTGCTTGCGTCGGCCAACGCCAACTAACGACTAGGCCGACTAGGCCCGCAGCAGGTCCTTGGCGATCGCGATGATCTGGATCTCGTCGGTACCCGCATAGATCTGCAGCACCTTCGCATCTCGCGCCAACTGCTCGACGCGGAACTCGCTCATGTAGCCGTTGCCTCCGAACAACTGCACGGCCTCCATGGCAACTTCGCTGGCGGCGCGAGCGCTGTACAGCTTCATCGCCGAGGCCTCGGCCAGTGACATGCCACGGCCGGCCGCACCCATCTCCATCACTCGGAACACCAGGTTCTGCACGTTCATCCGCGCCACTTCCATGCGCGCCAACTTGTCCTGAATCAACTGGAACTCGCCGATCGGCTTGCCGAACTGCACGCGATCCTTCGCGTACTGAACGCTCAGCTGTAGGCATTCCTCGATGATGCCCAGCGCCATCGCGGCAACACCGCTGCGCTCCTGTTGGAATGTTGCTTTCGCACTGTCGCGCCCGCCGCTGGGCAGGTCTTCGGTTTCACCGATCAGGCGATCGCGCCCGACGCGCACGTCGTCGAGAAACAGCTCGCCCGTGGGTGAGGAGTGCATGCCCATCTTGCGCAGTGGCTTGCTCTGCACGAAACCCGGCATGCCGCGCTCGAGCACGAACGACAGCACCTTGCGCTCGGCCGGCGGATTGCCCTCATCGAGCTTGCAGATGAACACGGTGGTGTCGGCGTATGGGCCGTTGGTGATGAACGTCTTGCTGCCGTTGAGGATGTAGTCGTCGCCGTCGCGGCGGGCGGTGCTCTTCATCGATCCGAACGCGTCGCTGCCCGAACCGGGCTCGGTGATTGCCCACGCACCCACCTTGTCCATCGTGAGCAGATCGAGCGCCCACCGTTCCTTCTGCGCGGTCGTGCCCTTCGACATGATCGCCGAAGAGGTAAGCCCCATGCTCACACCCATCGCAGTGACCATGCCCGGGCACACGCGGCACAGTTCGATGATCGGGATCAGGCTGAGGCCGCCGCCGTCGCCACCCTTCGACTCCTTCGGTGCAGGCGGTTCCTCGCCTCGGGCCAGCGCTTCGGCGACGGCCTTCTCGCGTGCGATCTGTTTGGCAAAACGATCGCGCGCCATGGCATCCATGCCGAAGGTCGCGAACATCTTGCGCAGGATGTCGTAGGGCGGCAGGTCGCCGTGCTCCAGCTCTTCGACGTGTGGACGCACTTCTTCGTCGACGAAGCGCTTCACCGCGTCGCGAATCATCTGGTGCTCTTCGCTCCACTCGTACATGACTGTGCCTCGCTCTCGTCCGCCGCCGGTCGGCGCCATCGACGATGGTAGGGAACGAGTGCTACCCGCCACCAACCCGAGGCTGGGTGGGTGGCGGGTTCAGCCCTTCACATCAGGACAGATCAGACCGGCACGAGTGCGGGCAGCAGCACAGAGCGATTGCGTAACTTCGCTACGTGAGATTGATTCGTGCGTTGAGCAGTAGGTGACTGCCAAGTTCGGTCAGTCCGGCGAGATCGTGGATGTCGTCGATCAGCGGAACTTCCGCGAGCGCAACGTCGCCCGCGAGGGCCCGCAATCGGTCCATCTCCGAGGCTTCGTCGGTGGCCAACGTGGTGAGGTCGCGGTAGAGGTCGAGCTGGTCGGCCAGTGGACCGGCCGGAAGGTCCTTCGGGAGGTCCTTCGGATCGATCGACACCGGCGTCGGATGCACGAGGTTGATCACCATCGCCCGCAGCGGGAATCCACCGGTCTGCAGGGCCTCGGTCAAGTGGGCGGCTTCGTCGATGGCCTCGGCACGCGGGCTGGAAACGAGCACGAATGCAGTCGTATCGGCGCGCAGCAGGACGGCGGCCTCGGCTGCACGCTGACGGATGCCGGCCTCCATGCCCGACAGCGAGCGGAAGAACTCGATGATGTCTTCCACCACCTTCGGCCCGGCCAGCTTGCGCACCACCCATAGGAAGGTTGCGGATCCAGCGTTGGTGACGCGGGCGAAGGAGCGACCGGGGGCGGCCAGGAGGCGATACACCGGATGACTGAAGAACGTGACCAATCGGTCGGGTGCGCCGAGCAGATCGATCGCGTGTCGCGACGGTGGTGTGTCGATGACGATGAGATCGAACTCGTTGCTGGTCCACAGTTGGTGCAGACGCTCGATGGCCATGTATTCCTGCGCGCCGCCCAGCGACCCGGCGATGCTGCGGTAGATCGGGTTGGCGAGGATGGTCTCGGCGCGCTTGGCGTTGCCGGCGCGATCCATGATCATGCGATCGAAGGTGGACTCGGCGTCGAGCATCAGCGCCCAAAGTGATCCATCGGGATGTGTCGTTGCGCCGATCACCTCGCTGGGGTCGTGCGATCGCGCCGACCCGTCAATGCCGAGCGCATCAGCCAACCTGCGCGCAGGGTCGACGGTGACGACGATGACTCGCCGGCCGCTGTTGGCCGCTGCCAACGCAAGTGCGGCCGCGGTACTGGTCTTGCCGACGCCGCCTGGGCCGCAGGTGACCACCAGCCCGGCCTCGGCCAGCACGGTTTCGAGGTCGTTCATTTCGACGCGCCCGCGGGAACTGTTGGCTCGATTGCGAGCGCGGCGGCGAGCACGTCGAGATGCTCGGGTAGCAGCCGTGCCACGGGCAGTCGCGGAAGATGGATGCGTGGCAGCGGCAGACGCTCGTCGAGCCGTGCGAACTGTTCAGCCTGAAGATCCAGCCGAGCCTGTCCGAAGCGAGCGACCTCGTCCAGCGAACGTCGCGTCTCCAGGGACAGCGTGACTTTCTGCTTACGGGCCGCGGCCGCGGCAGTCATCGAGAGTCCTGCGCGTTGCGGCCAGCATCCGTTGACGACCAGCGGCGCCAGCGCCAGGCTCAGTTCGTCCTCGAGGTCGTAGGCCAATTCGATGACCTCGTTGACAGGTGTCTCCTCCGGCAGGGTCACCATCACACACTGGCAACGTTCGTGATCGGCCAGCAGGGCCGCGACCTCGTCTGCCTGGTCGCGTACCGGGCCGCTGGCGACAGCGATCTGAAGTGCCGAGGCCGAGCGCAGGAACGGTGTCGCATGGCCGGCCGGTGGTGCATCAACGATGATCAGGTCTGCAGCCTTCTCGCGGTCGAGTTCCTTGATCTTGCCAAGCACCAACAAATGCTCCATCCCTGGTGTCGCGCCAGCAACCAGGTCGAGCGATGCAGCCGACGCAGCACGGCGCAGGATCCCGCCGAAGCCCTTCAGTTCGAGGTAATCGCTGAAGGCCTGCTTGGGGGTGATGGTGCGTCCGCGGATGCGGCCATTGCCCGACTTGAACGTGCCGGCGCGCAGCGGTTGCTCTGTCGGGCCCAGCGATGTGCCGCCCATTAGCGGCCCAAGGCCCGCCTTGCCGTCAACGCTGACCAGCAATACATCGGCGCCACCGCGGGCGGCCAGTACGGCCATCGATGCGGCCACCGTGCTGGTGCCTACGCCTCCCTTGCCCACCACCATGAGCACTCGGGTCCGCCCGAGCCACGCTGGTGTCGTGAGGGCGGAAGCCATGACCCGGCAGGGTATCGGCCGGGCTCCGTGTTGTCGTTTCCTCGCCGGTGGGAACGGGTGTGACTGGTATTGCGTTTAGCGGACCCGGCGGATGCGGATGGGGCCGCGAGCAGTCGACGGATCGACCACTTTTCCAGCCTGAGTGATCTCGACTTTGCCTGCCACAACCAACCGGCGCGCTGCGGCGCGAGCAGGCTCCATCAGTTCGCGCCAGCCGT
>JANOYI010000098.1:0-5775 GCA_031428795.1 Ilumatobacteraceae bacterium
TCGCGGTCGTCGCCGTCGGCGCCAGCGATCACCAACCGCACGTCGGGTTCCTGCGCGGCCAGGTGCCCAAAGGCAGCGACCAACCGTGGCAGGTTCTTGCGTCGTTCGAGAGTGCCGATGGCGACGATGAACGGCCGGTCATTGAGCTCGGGTATCGGCGAATCGACCGGGGGAGCGGCCAGGGCGAGCGCGGCCAGGTGCACGGTGTGAACGGCAGCGTGGGGGAAGTACTCGAGTACCGCCGCAGCTGTGGCGTGCGAGCTGGCGTGCACGACTGCCCCGCTGTCGACGGCCCGGCGCAGCACGCGACCTGCCAGCCGCACGGCCGGGCTGGCATCAGCTGGGTGCCGCAGGAACCAGCAGTCGTACACCGAGACCAGCCGTGGAAGCAGGCTGGGTGGCACCACGTAGTTGGTGCCGTGGATGACGTCGATGTCGCGCAACCAACGGTCGACCTTCGGGTGATCCGACCGAGCCCAGCACTGGTGAGCGATCGCGGCGGGCAATGGCAGCCGACGAACTGAAGTCTCCGGTCGCGCCCGCGCCGACAGCAGGTAGTCAACGACTTCCACGTCGCTGCGCTGCCCGAGGGCGCTGCGCATCGCTTCGACCGCGTAGCCGATTCCTGTCTTGGGCCCGTACAACGGGCTGGTGTCGAACCCAATGCGTAGCGGAGACATCTAGTCGCAGGCTAATCGGATTGGGTGCCCTAGACTTCAGCGACCCACCGGCGGGCCGCCGCGACGGAAAGAAATGAACGAACATGCCCCGCGCATTCATCACCGGAATCACCGGCCAAGACGGCCAACATCTCGCTGAGTTCTTGCATGGCAAGGGCTATGAAGTGTTTGGCATGGTCAAGGGCCAGAACAACCCACGCATGGTGCAGATGCGCGACGAGTTTTCGTACGTCGAGCCGGTTCCCGGCGATCTGGCCGACCTGCCGTCGCTGGTCAAGGCGTTGGAGTTCAGTCAGCCCGACGAGGTCTACAACCTTGGCGCCAACTCGTTCGTCGCGCTCAGCTTCAACCAGGCCGAGCTCACCGCCAACATCACAGGCCTTGGCGTGCTGCGCATGCTGGAAGCCATTCGCATGGTGGGCGGCGCACAGAACAACCCGATTCGCTTCTACCAAGCCAGCAGTAGCGAGATGTTCGGCAAGGTCCGCGAGACCCCGCAGACCGAGAAGACGCCGTTCCACCCGCGCTCCCCGTACGGCTGCGCCAAGGTCTTCGGTCACGACATCGTCGTCAACTACCGCGAGAGCTACGACATGTTTGCCTGCAGCGGCATTCTGTTCAACCACGAAGGCCCGCGCCGCGGCCTCGAGTTCGTCACCCGCAAGGTCACCAACTCGGTCGCACGCATCCACCTGGGTCTCCAGCAGGAGATCGTCCTGGGCAACCTGGACAGCAAGCGCGACTGGGGCTTTGCCGGCGACTACGTCAAGGCGATGTGGAAGATGCTGCAGCAGGATGCACCCGACGACTACGTCGTTGCCACCGGCAAGGCCTACAGCATCGAAGACCTGGTCCGCCTGGCCTTCGCCGAGATCGGTATCGAGGATTGGAAGAGCTACGTCCGTCAGGACCCGAAGTTCTTCCGACCGGCCGAGGTCGACCTGCTCATTGGTGATCCCTCCAAGGCCCGCGAAAAGCTGGGTTGGGAACCCGAAGTGCAGTTCCCCGAGCTGGTCAAGATGATGGTGGCCAACGACCTCGCCGTCGAGGGTGCCAAGCTTCGCTGATGTGATGTCTCTGCTGACTGGTGCCGTTTCGTTTCACGCCGTCGGCGGACGAATTCCACCGGGGCAGTCGGCATACCATGTATGTTAGCGAGCCGGTCAACGATTGGATCGCGTGGACAACTCTACACAGTACATGGTCATGTGTGTAGAGTTATCAACAGTGAATGCTGCCGCGGCCATCGACGAACTTGGGGACGTGTATACGTTCGCAGAAGCGCGGGCTGCTGGAGTCCCCGAGCGCCAAATCTACGAACTTCGCGACAGCGGAGCGGTTGTCAGCCTCGGTCGAGGTTTGTACCGACGCAGTGACGCTCCGCCGGCGAACCTCGACTTCATCGAGATCGCCGAACGATCCGCCCAGGCGACGATCTGTCTCGAAACGGCACTCGCCTACCATGGGTTTCTCGACGCTATTTCGAATGCGACGGACATCGCCATACCTCGCGGGTCGCACCGGCCGGGGCTCAGAGCTGCGGTCCGACTCCACACATTCCAGGTCGACACGTTCGACATCGGTCGCGAACTTGTCGATGTTGGGGCGCGGCGACCACTGGGTATCTACAACGCTGAACGGTCAATCATCGACTACGTCAGATTGCGCCACGTCGAGGGTTCTGATCAGGCTTGGGAAGCCTTGCGACGATGGCTGGTCGGGCCAGGCAACAAGGCTGGTCAGCTACTACGGTTGGCCAAACAGTTCCCACGCGCTGAGCCTGCACTACGCGCCGCGTTGGAGGTCCTACTGTGAAGCCGACGCGCGATGACGCGGCTGGTCGCGCCTACCTCGACCTCCAAGCACAGGCGCGGACCACGAAACGTCCCGTCGACGAACTCTTACATCTGTACGTCCTTGAGGGGTTCCTCGAACGGCTGAGTCGATCGAGCGAACGAGCGAATCTTGTTCTCAAAGGTGGAGTACTTCTTGCCGCATTCGGAGACCGGCGGCCTACCCGTGACGTCGATCTGCAGGCCCGGCAACTGGACAACGACGCTGGCCACGTCAGGAAAGTGATCAGCGGGATCGCATCGATTCCCGCGGACGACGGCATCAGGTTCGACCACGGCGAAGCAGCCAGCGAAGTGATTAGGGACGAGGACGCATACCGCGGTGTGCGAGTCACAATGTGGGCCCACCTGTCATCGGCAAACGTGAGGTTCCATGTCGACGTGAACGTGGGTGACCCGGTCACGCCGTCGCCGGGGCCCGTTGCCGTGTCACGGCTCCTCGGTGGGTACATCACAGTGTTGGGCTATCCGCTCGCGATGGTTCACGCTGAAAAACTTGAGACAGCGGTGGCCCGGGGAACGGCGAACACACGATGGCGTGACTTCATGGATGTGGTTGCCTTGAGCCGTCGTCATCGGGTTGACGGCCATGAACTGATGACAGCGCTCCAGGCAGTCGCAGCTCACCGACGTACAGAAATGATTCCCCTCACCGAAGCACTCGACGGCTACGGGGTTATCGGCCAGCAGCGTTGGGCTGCATGGCGGCGCAAACAAAAGCTTGAGGATCGTTCCCCCGAGTCGTTTCAAGAACTCATTGACGAGTTCGTAGCGTTTGCTGAGGATGCACTCAACGGGCAGGCGGCAGGCAAGGCTTGGGTTCCGGAGCAACGGATCTGGAGTTGACCGAGAGTCGCTTGGTCCTGGTTGATTGACTAGCAGCGACGCGACCGACGTTGGGCGACACCAGAGTCGGGCGGGCGTCAGCTCTCGAACGGCATGTCGATGATGGCTTCCATCATCGACTCGGAGGTGGGTACCGAACCGATGCGCAGCTGGTAACGCAGCGCAAAGGCGAACGCTATAAGTGCCGCCACCGAGGATGCCACCAGGCCGTACTCGATGCGGCGGAACAGGTCGTCGCTGGTGAGCCATGTGACCGTGACGAAAGCCGCCATCCCCAGGCCCCACCCAACGCCGACGAGGGCGTGCCCGTTGAGGGCGATGACCGCCTGTGCCAGCGCTAGCGCGACCATGTAGCCGGCACTACCGAGGGCCAACATGGCCAGGGTGCGATTGCTGATGTCGACGTCGTACATCTTCTCGATGACGAACGGGCCAAACACGTACCCGCCGACGACCCCGGCCGCCCCAACCGCGAGGACGATAACCATCAGCTTGCGAAAGCCGCTGCGGAACTCATCGAACTCGTTGCGTGCTGCCAGGCGAGCGAGGCGCGGCAGCAGCGCTGCCTGTACCGCCTGAAAGAGAAACAGCGGAATCCGCGAGAGCAGCACCGCATATCCGAACTGAGTGACCAGTTCCTTCTCGCTCTCGTCTGCCATCAGAGTGGCGGCCACGGGGCCCGCATTCACCAGACCAGCAGCAAAGACGGAGCCCAGGAGCAGCCAGCCGAGATTGGGGGTGACTTCCTGCCAGCTGGCAGGAGGGCCATCCTCTGTGTGTAACTGCCCGCGCGAGTAGACGTAGAAGAAACCTGCGAGTGGGGCGAGGGCCACGGCCATTCCGTAAGGCCCTACTGTTTTGATACCGACGATCGCCAGCGCGATGCACAAGATGACTCGAACCGCCCCGTCGGCGCCCATCACCACGGCGTATGCGCGGAATCGGCCATTGCCGCTGGCAATACCGCGGGCCAGGTGGACGGGTGCATAGCTGGCGAACGCAATGACCAGCGCAATCAGCATGACCGAATCGCCGCCGAAGTATGAGTCTGTGATCCACGGGCTGGCCGCAAGGATGACCGTGACGACGATGGCGGCGAGCGCCATCCCGAGCACAACCACTTTGCGGACGACAGGGCGAGAGCCTTGGCCCAGCGCACGTCGGGCGGAAATGGCGCGGCCGAGTTCTTGCTCCAGTGGCAGGAAGAAGCCCGGCGCGAGGGCGAACGTGGCGAACCACAAGGACAACACCGGGCTGAACGCCTCGTCGCCGCCGAGGGCGTTCTTGCCCACTTTGAGGAACGCAAAACTGGCCAACCCAGCCACCAACAACCCGATTGCGACGGGGATGGTGCCTTCAGGAAGGGGCACGCGAGAGGTTGAGGACTGTTCGTCGGAGTCTGCCACCAAGTGGACGAGGCTACCCGGCAGACTGGGGAGATGGCCATGCACACCAATGCGTGGCCTCAAGGCCGCGGTCGCGGCGGCCGATACATCTGTATGCGCCGCTCCCTCGCTGTCCTTCTCGCACTCGTCGCGCCCGCGGGCGCGTGCGTCGCTGTACCAGCCTCGCCGGTGATGGCCGACGTCGCCGTCACCATCGATGGCCACGGAAACGGACACGGGTACGGGCTGAGCCAATGGGGTGCCTACGGCTACGCAGTGGACTATGGCTGGACCTCGCCTCAGATTCTTGACCACTACTACGGCGGCACGGTGGCTGGCACCGTTCCCGTGGATACGACGATCGCAGTTCGCCTGATGAACCTTGACGACAAACAGACTGCGGTCGTCAGTGAGAACGGTGGCTTGCTGGTCGACGCAGTCGTGGGCGGTCCGTGGAAGTCGGTGCTCGCCCGGGAGGTGGCACCATCCGTCTACTCGGTCTGGGCCCGCGGTGACGCTCAAGTGTGTCCGGCCGAATCCGGCGATCCGGTAGCCACTGGCTGGACGCTGGTCGCAGCCTCCGTCGCAACTCAGGTCACCATTCGGACGCAAGCGAGTTCCACGACCACGACGAACCCTTCAGAACTCGCCGCGGTGTGCGACCCCACTCGGCCGCTGCGCTCCTACCGTGGTGTCATCCGGGCAGTCAACGGGTCCGTTGGAGAGAACCGCACCGTCAACGAACTGCCCATCGAGCAGTACCTTCGCTCGGTTGTCGCCAAGGAAGTCTCCCCTGGCTGGGCAACTGCTGGCGGCGGCCGCGGCGTGCATGCACTGCGGGCGCAAGCGGTGGCCGCTCGCAGTTTCGGGCTGGCCGAGACTCGCTACAGCTACGCCAAGACCTGTGACCTGACATGCCAGTACTACCTCGGCGCAGCGTCTCGCTCTTCGACTGCGTCAACGACGTACACAGCTGTCGAGCATCCAGCCACCGACGCAGCGGTTCTAGCG
>JANOYI010000099.1:0-1943 GCA_031428795.1 Ilumatobacteraceae bacterium
CATGGGCATGGGTCAGGCGATGCAGACCATGCAGGAGCTTGGCGACATGGACCAGCTGGAGAACCTCCTGCGCAACGCCACCAACCCCGGCGCGCTGGCCGAGGCCGACATGAATCGCGTGCGCGAGCTGATGGGTGACGATGCCGCCAACTCACTGGAGAAGCTGGCGCAGTTGACCCAGATGCTCGAAGACTCGGGGATGATCCAGCAGAAGGAAGGCAAGCTGGAACTGACGCCGAAGGGTCTGCGTAAGATTGGCAACAACGCCCTGCGCGATCTGTTCAGCAAGCTGGCCAAGGACAAGATGGGCCAGCACCAGATGGACAACCTGGGGCAGGGTCACGAGCGCACCTACGAGACCAAACAGTACGAGTTCGGCGACCCGTTCAACCTCGATCTCCACCGCACCATCCGCAACGCAATCCGTCGCAACGGCGCGCAGACGCCTGTGCAGCTGACCCCCGAAGACTTCGAGATCGAGCGCACCGAGCACGTCACCCGTTCCTCAACTGTGCTGATGCTCGACCTCTCGATGAGCATGCCGATGCGTGACAACTTCCTGCCAGCGAAGAAGGTGGCGATGGCGCTGCACTCGCTGATCACCTCGCAGTTCCCGCGCGACTACATGGGCCTGGTGGGCTTCAGTGAAACGGCCTACGAGCTGACTGCGGCGCAGTTGCCGGAGGTCAGCTGGGACTTCGCGTACGGCACCAACATGCACCACGGCTTCACGCTTGCCCGCAAGATGCTGGCCCGCCAGAGCGGCACCAAGCAGATCATCATGATCACCGACGGCGAGCCGACAGCGCACATCACGCCACGCGGCGATGTGTTCTTCAACTATCCGCCGGCGCAGGAGACCGTGGAGGCCACGCTGCGCGAAGTCGTGCGGTGCACCCGCGACAACATCCGCATCAACACCTTCATGCTCGACGCCGACTACGGCCTGCGCTCGTTCATCGAGAAGCTGTCCTCCATCAACCGCGGCCGCGCGTTCTTCACCAACCACGAGAACCTCGGCGACTACGTGCTTGTCGACTTCATCGAGCACAAAAAGCAGTTAGCTCGCGGCCGCAACAACCGCCGCGCCGGCTGAACGCGACGCCAATCCGAGTGCCGTCCCACCAGTGCGAGTGTGTGGACACAGGTGCGAGTGCCACAGCCCCATGCGAGTGCCTACTCGCACCCCGGGGTGCAAGTGCTCACTCGGTTGAAGTCGAAAGAACCGATCGGGTCCGTCGGGGCTCGATAGCTGTATGAGCCACGCACCACTCGACCCGTTGCTGGTGGCGCAGGTGCTGCCGCCGCATGTGGTCGTCAGCGAGTCCGTCGAGGACGCGTATCGGCGGCTATCCCCTGGTCTCGTTCGAATGGCCTACCTCCTGGTCGACACCGCCGAGCTTGCAGAGGAAGCCGTACAGGAAGCGTTCGCAGCCGCATATCCGAAGTGGAGCCGCGTAGAGAACCCAGATGCGTATCTACGGGTGTCCGTCATCAATTGGTGTCGCAAGGTGCAGCGAAGGCGGCGACTCGTCCGCCGCACTGCAGAACCGATCGTCGAGAACAGCGTGCTCGGTGCCGACCATGTGGCCGATGTCGTACGAGCGCTGAAGTCACCGATGAGGGAGATGGTGGTGTTGCGCTACTACCTGCAACTCTCCGACTCCGAGATCGCGGAAGCCCTGAACACGGCGGTTGGCACCGTGAAGTCCACCCTCCACCGGGCGCGAGCCCAAATGAAAAAGGAGTTGACATGACCGACGACGTCGATCGATTGCTGACGGTTGCGCTTGACGGCCGCGCAGCCAAGGCGCCGAATGTCGCAGGTTTCACCGACGTGCGACGTCGAGTGCGCCGGCGGCGGCAGCGCCAGTCTGCGCTCTTAGTGCTGCCCGGCCTTGCCGGCGCCGGAGCGCTGGCGAACTGGGTGACAACCAACGACG
>JANOYI010000100.1:0-7370 GCA_031428795.1 Ilumatobacteraceae bacterium
CAGCGTGTTGGACGAGAAAGTTCCATTCGGCCCCAGCGGGCGACCGAGCAGGGACGAGAAGTTGGGGTAGCAGTAGAACGCACCCTGCGGCACAATTGCGCTGACGCCGGGAATCTCGTTGAGCATGCGGTGCATGGTGACCGCACGGCGAGCAAACGCGGCACGCATCATCGCAACTGCAGAGAGGTCGCCACTGACCGCCTCCAGCGCGGCAAGCTGGGCCACGTTGGTGACGTTGGACGTGCTGTGCGACTGATAGTTGATGGAGGCCTTTATCACATCGGACGGTCCGATCATCCAGCCGACTCGCCAGCCGGTCATCGCGTATGTCTTGGCGACGCCGTTGACGATGATGCACTGACTGGCCAGCTCGGGCACCACGGTAGGCATGCTGACGAACTGGTTGTCGCCATAGACGAGGTGCTCGTAGATCTCGTCGGTCAGCACCCACACGCCCTTCTCGACGGCCCAGCGGCCGATGGCCTCCACCTCGGCGGGCGAGTAGATGGCGCCGCTGGGGTTGTCGGGGCTGACGAACAGGAGCACCTTGGTGCGCGATGTGAGCGCCGCATCGAGCTGCTCGACCGTCACTTTGAAGCCGGTGGATTCGTCGGTCTGCACGATCACGGGTACGCCGCCGGCAAGTGTGATGGCCTCTGGATAGGTGGTCCAGTACGGGGCCGGGCAGATGACTTCGTCGCCCGGGTCGCACAGCGCGGCGAAGGCAGTGAAGACGGCGTGCTTGCCGCCGTTGGTGACCAAGACCTGCGATGCCTCACACGCGAAGCCGCTGTCGCGCAGCGTCTTGGCGGCAATCGCTTCGCGCAGAGCGGGCAGGCCGGCGGCTGGTGTGTACTTGTGGCTCTTCGGGTCGCGGCAGGCGCGTACGGCGGCCTCGACGATGTTGTCCGGAGTCGGGAAGTCGGGCTCGCCGGCACCGAAGCCGATGACACTCTGGCCGCCATCCTTCACGGCCTCCGCCTGTAGCGCCTTCGCCTTCGCGTCCACCGCCAACGTTGCGGACTCGGCAATTGCAGCGAGACGAGCTGACGTGCGGGCGGCAGTGGGGTTCACGGATGAGCCTTTCGATTCACAGATGTGCCTTTCGATTGACGAAGGGCCATCCGATTCACGGACTCGGCGATTCTACGGGTTCCCGTTGAGCGGTCCGTTGGAATTGATACACCGCCACCGCAAGTAAATGGCGTGCCGTTTTCGATTGGCTTTTCGTCCAACGCCTGTGGCGCAAGGGCACGCAATGGCGAGACTGTGCGGGTGACCGTTGACCCGCAATCCATCATCATCCCCAACGACCTGCTGCCGACCGACGGTCGATTCGGCTGTGGGCCGTCCAAGGTGCGCGCCGATCAGGTGCTGGCGCTGGCCAAAGCAAACAGCAATCTGCTGGGCACCTCGCACCGCCAGCCACCGGTCAAGCAGCTGGTCGGTTCGATTCGCGAGGGCCTGATGGAACTGTTCGGCCTGCGTACTGGCTGGGAGATTCTGTTGGGCAACGGTGGCGCGACCACGTTCTGGGACGCTGCCACCTTCGGCCTCATCCGCAATCGCAGCCAGCACGCAGTGTTCGGTGAGTTCTCCTCCAAGTTCGCTGAGGCCGCCGCTGCAGCACCTCATCTCGGTGAACCGGTTGTCGCCAAGTGCGAGCCCGGTTCACACCCCATCATCGACGCCGCGGCGGAGGGCATCGACACAGTCGCGTTGACGCACAACGAAACCTCCACAGGTGTCGCCATGCACCTGCGGCGGCCCGAGGGCGGCGCCCTCGTCGTAGTCGATGCCACGTCTGCAGCGGGTGGCCTGGCCTGGGTCCCCGACGAAGTCGACGCGTACTACTTCTCGCCGCAGAAGTGCTTCGCCGGCGACGGCGGGCTGTGGCTCGCCGCGTGCTCGCCCGCCGCCATCGAGCGAATTCGTGAGATCGGTGCCAGCGACCGGTGGCGGCCGGCCTCGCTGGACTTGGCCATTGCCCTCGAGAACTCCGTCGCCAACCAGACGTACAACACTCCAGCATTGGGCACCCTCATTCTGCTCAACGAGCAGCTTCAGTGGATGCTCGGCAACGGAGGCCTCGATTGGTGCGTCGAGCGCACTCGCACATCGGCGGCCAACCTGTACTCGTGGGCCGACGCCTCGGCGTTCGCCAGTCCATTCGTAGCGGCGCCCGCCGAACGCTCGTCGGTGGTGGGCACCATCGACCTCGCCGACTCCGTTCCGGTGCACGATGTCAACGCCGCCCTGCGCGCCAACCGAATCGTCGACACCGAGAGCTACCGCAAGCTGGGCCGCAACCAGTTGCGGGTGGGTATGTTTCCTGCTGTGGAACCAGACGACGTCGCCCGACTCACCGCGTGCATCGACTATGTCGTCGGCCAACTGGCCGGAGCCACCGTGTGACCGAGAACGTGCTCACCACCGCGTTCGAGATGCTGACGCCGCTTCATCGGCCGATCATGGTGATTGCGTTGCGTGGATTGTTCGACATCGCCGAGGTCGCCACCGACGCCATCGAAACACTGACCAGCGACCGGGTCGCGCCGATCGTGGCGTCCATCGACCCTGACCCGTTCTACGACTTCACCCAGGAGCGGCCGCAGGTCGAATTCGACGACTCCGACGCACGCCAGATTCTGTGGCCGGTCAACGAATTCCGCATCGCCCGCTTTCCAAGCGGCGCACACGACATGGTGTTGCTGGCCGGCGTCGAGCCGCACCTGCGCTGGGCCACTTTCGCCGACGCCATCATCACCGTCGCCCGGACACTGGGTTGCGAGATGGTGGTCACCCTCGGCGCCGCGCCAGAGGCCATTCCGCACACTCGCCCGGCGCACGTGGTTGGCAGCAGCACCAACAACGGGCTGGTGCGCGCACTCGGCCTCAGCCGTCCGCAGTATCAGGGCGTCACCGGGCTGGTGGGCGTGCTGCAGGAGCGGCTCGATACGGCAGGCATTCCTGCAGTGTCGTTGCGCGTCGGCGTGCCGCACTACCTGGGCAACGCCAAGCACCCCCAATCGTCCGCCGCGCTGCTGGCTCACCTCGAGCATGTGTTGGGCGTTCCCACCGGCCATGCCGCCCTCGCCGAAGATGCCATGCGGTGGCGCAGTCTGCACGACGAAGCCGTCGCGGAAGACGACCAGGCCGCCCCGTACGTGATGATGTTGGAGCACGACTACGACCGCAAGATGGAAGCCGCGATGCCCAGCGGCGACGACCTTGCGGCGGAGCTGGAGAAGTTCCTACGCGACCAGCGCGACGAACCCGGCGACGGGTCTCCGAACGACTGAGAGATTCCCCCGGCTTCATCGAGCGGACGTGAAACCGCCGATGTCCAGTCGCGAATCGAGCGCAGCGCGAGCCTGGGCGCCGTCTGTGGGAAAGCGAGCGCCCGTGCCGTCGGCCACCCGAGTCATCATCTCGAAGTTGGCCAGCACGGCCGCAGCATCCATCATGAACGCTTCACCGGCAGCGGCGCCCAGTCGGCTGCGTGCCACGCTGAGAGCTGCATCGTCGAACCCGCCAACGGCCTCAGCGAAGGCGACCAGCTCGGCGCCGAACGGCAAACCCCCATCCCCCTCACCTTCGGCGATCGCAGCCAGATCTGCGGGAGTTCCTGCTTCGGCGCTGCTCCAACTGAGCATGCTGGCATGAGCGGTCGTTCAAAAGAAGCATTCGCGAATACGTGAGATCCGACCGGCAATCAGTTCCATCTGCGGACGGCTGAGGGTGCCGCGATTCCACAACGGGTCCGCCATCTGCGCGTCGCTCATGTACTGCACACCAGCGAGCTGCCAGAGGTTCTCCCATTCGTCGGGTAGCGCGCTCAGTGCTTGCACCACGGATGCCGTCCGGTCAGCGGGCGCGGCGACGGGAACCCAGTTGAGTGTGGCGGGCGCAAGCTCAGCAGCTTCACGCCCATGCGCTTCGCCGTCGACCGCACTGGGCATCACCGGGGCTGGAAGGCCTGCCGCGCGAGCGAACGCAATTACAGGAACCGTCGCAACGACAATGCCGACGACCTCCACCCACTCCAACGGGTGCATTCCCTCCGTGATGATCTGCTCGTACCACTCCTGGGTGATCGTGCCCGCATGGCGCGCCAGCCGGTAGGCCAGGTCGAGCGCGGGGTCTCCGGACGGCCGCACCCACGGTGGCGACGGATCCGCGGCCAGGAAGGCATCGCGAGCGACCGCTGCGATCTCTGACCGGCGGGCACCGTTGAACCGCGTCCCTGGCGCGGCGACATGGTGTAACGCACGGACGTGCGCGCTGCGGAGATCGTCGCGAACTGGCGTCATGTCGACGGACTGTAGCCGCCTCCCGTGGCGCTGTTACTTGGCGGCGGCGAAGCCAATTTCGAGGTCAGCGAGGATGTCCTCGATGTTTTCCAGGCCGACGCTGAGGCGCACGAGGCCGGGGCGTACGCCGGCGGTGGACTGCTCGTCCTCGGTCAGCTGGCTGTGCGTGGTGCTGGCAGGATGAATCACCAGGCTGCGCACATCACCGATGTTGGCGACATGGCTATGCAACTGAAGCCCTTCGACGAACTTCTGACCAGCTTCCTTGCCGCCGACGATGTCGAAGGCCAGGATGCTGCCGTAGCCCTTGCCACCGCCGTACTTCTTCGCCCGCTCGTACCACGGGCTGGTCTCCAGGCCGGCGTACGACAATGCCTCGACCTGGGGGTGATCGACCAGGAACTTGGCCACCTTGTCGGCGTTCTCGAAGTGGCGCTCCATGCGCAGGCTCAGGGTCTCGAGGCCCTGCAGAATGAGGAACGCGTTGAACGGCGAAATGGCCATGCCCAGGTCGCGCAGCATCTGCACACGCGCCTTGATGATGAATGCGCCGTGACCAAGCGCGGGGAAGTAGGGCAGGCCGTGGTAGCTGGGGTCTGGCTCGGTGAAGTTGGGGAAGCGACCGCTGGCGGCATAATCGAAGGTGCCACCGTCGATGATGGCGCCACCGATGCTGGTGCCGTGGCCGCCGGCGAACTTGGTCAGGCTGTGCACGATGATGTCGGCGCCCCATTCGAACGGGCGGATGAGGAACGGCGTGGGAATGGTGTTGTCGACGATCAGCGGGATGCCGTTGTCGTGCGCGACCTTGCTGACGCCCTCGATGTCGAACACGTCGTTGCGCGGGTTGGCCAACACCTCGCCGTAGAACGCCTTCGTGTTGGGTCGGACGGCCGCTGCCCACTGCGCCAGGTCGTGCGGGTCGTCGACGAAGGTGACCTCGATCCCGAACTTTGGCAGGGTGTAGTGGAACAGGTTGTATGTGCCGCCGTAGAGCGACGGGCTGGCAACGATGTGATCGCCGTTCTCGGCCAGCGTCAAAATCGCGAGCGTCTCGGCAGCCTGGCCGGAGGCGACAACGAGGGCGCCGGGCAAGCCAACGGCGGTTGTGATGCCACCCTCAAGGCTGGACAGTCGAGCTTCCAGCGCACCCTGAGTCGGGTTCATGATGCGTGTATAGATGTTGCCGATCTCGGCGAGCGCGAAGAGGTTCTGCGCGTGGGCCGAGTCTCGAAACTGGAAGCTGGTCGTCTGATAGATCGGGACGGCGCGAGAACCCGTGGTCGGGTCGGGTTCCCCGCCAACGTGAATCTGCCGTGTTTCAAAACCCCAAGTGCTGCTGTCGGTCGTATCGCTCATGGACAGCGAGCGTAGCTCGCAATTCCCGACCATTCAAGTCGGAATTCAGCAACGAGGATGTGCGGAACGGTCACGTGTTCGTGCACAACGGGTTCAGCAACCTCGACCGACTTCTTCCACAACAAGGACGGATCACTCGCCGGAGTTGGCAATGGCACCGGCAAGGACGGTTGGGCGACTCAGTCGGCGGCGGTCGCCGACGGTACGCCGTCTACTGCTGACCCTGAGACGGCCGCTGCGATCGCCAAGGCGATCGAAGCCGAGACCAAGCGACTGGCTGCCGAGGAAGAACAACGTGCCGCCGCCCAAGGGAAGCGGGCACAGGACGCCAAGGAGCAAGCCGAGCAGGTCGCCGCTGATGCCAAGGCGGCAGCCGCGGCTGCAGCGAAGAAGGCCGCCGAAGAGGCGGCGAAGAAGGCGGCAGATGAGGCGGAGAAGGACCACGGCGGCCTGACCAATCCGGACGCTGAGTCGCCGATCGATGTGCAGCAACTCACTGCCAAGCAAGTTGCGGCGCTCGTGGCCGCTGGTTCGGGCTCGTGCTTCGCCAATGTTGGCGACACAGGAGTGATCGCAATGTTCACGCCCAGTGAATACGTCGACCCGACGATCTTCATCGTTCACATCGACCCCACCGCCGACCCGTCCAGCGAGGGTGGCGCGAGCAGCACCCCCGACCTCGACAATGAGGCTGCGCCCGAGTACGACCCCAACCTTCCAGTGATTTGCACGACCGGCGACCCCGTCCGTCCCCCAGGCGAGCCGCCACACTGAACCGCTACCCGAAGAGCCCTGCCCCTGCGCCCAACAGCAACCTGACACCTCCCACCGCCCATGGGTGAGCAATCGTGCCGAGACCGGCAGGGTTACTCGCCCACGGGCGCCGGACTGCGCCGACGGCGGCGCACGATCACCACAGCGACGACCAGCAGCACGGCGCCGCTAAGAATCCAATACCAATTGCGAACCACTACTGACGGGAGTGAGTCGTCCTCCCCGATCGGGCTGGAACCCGCTGCTGGCGGCACCCCCTCGCCGAGGCCCTCCGGAAAGCCGATCGCCCCGAACCGTCGCGTGCCACCGCAAAGGCCTGCGCCGAACTCGCCGGCGTCGGGTGAATACTCGCCAGACGTGGCGAAGACAACGGCACGGTCACCCACCCGCAATTCGAGACCGCACGATGCGCCATCACTGGCCGAGACGATCGATTGGGTGCTGAACACCTCGCCCTTGTACACGGCCTCCACGGCGAACACGAATCGGCTCTCAGCCGCGGACGACAGCATCACCGTCGGTCGGCGAATCTCACGAAGGGTGCCGACAAACACGGCCGCCGAGTTGCGCAGTGCCTCATCGTCGGTGACTCCAACACAACTACACGCGCACGCTGAACCTGCAGCAGCGGTCAGCGTCGCTGCGGCCACCAAACCAGCAACGATCGCTCGCGTACCCCACTGCATCCGCCAATGATGTCACTCCACAGCACCATCATCCTGCTGGCGGCGGCGACACCTTCGGCCGCCACGCCCATCGGCGCGGAGTGGTTCGAGATCAACGGCCAGCGGCTGCCGGTGCGGCCCAACATGGGGCTGCTCACGCAGCCGATCTCATGCGTCGGTCTGCCGGTGTGCTCCGTGCCGGTGTGGGGCGCCCACTCGACCCTGCCGATCGGCGTGCAGGTGATTGGGGCGCCATGGC
>JANOYI010000101.1:0-3310 GCA_031428795.1 Ilumatobacteraceae bacterium
GTGAGAACGCATCGCGCAGTTGGTCTGCGTTGCGATCGAATTCCTCGAGCAGTCGTTCGAGTTGTTCGCGCCGCGTCGGGTCGGCGGCGGCCTGGCGTGGGGTCAAGCCGTCGAGCGCGGGCACGTGGTCGTCGAGCCACCGCGCCTGGGCCTGCCGCGAAAGTTCGGCGTTGAGTCGCGCCAGCATCGCATTCTCGTCTGCGAAGTCCTCATCCATCGCGGCCTGCAGTGCGTCGCGGTCCAGCATCGAGTCGATCATTCCCGGCCGGTGAACGATCCGCGGCGGCCGGGCCAGCGCGCCAGCCCAGGCGCAGAGCGCGGCGGCGTCGCCATCGAGGCATAGATCCAGCACCTGTTGTTCGTGGCCGGTGCGCACCTCGAACATGCCACCGATGATCTGGTGGGTCGCTCCATCGGGCGCCACGCGAGCGCAGTACCGCTCGCCAACCTGCACCTGTTGCGATGCCTTGCGTTCCCGCACATCGACGACATCGCCGGTGGCGAGGTTGCGTAGTCGCAGACCGACACTGTGCTCGACCGACAACACCTCGTGCACACTGCGATCGACGGTGAGCCACGCTGTGGCGAGCAGGCGCTCGTCATCGGGCAGCAGATCGCCTCGTTCAGCAAGGAATCGCAGGAAAAGGCCGCCCTCGTGGAGCGTTGCGTCGAACAGCAGTGGGTCGGCGAACGCTGCCTGGAACTGCATCTGCGTGTGCTTGTCGTTGTTGTCCAACGCGTCGGCGGCATCGGCGTCGGGGTCGCCGGTGACATATGCGATGGCCAGGTCTGTCAGCAGGCTGCGTGCCTCGCCCACGGAGTGTTCGATCCACAGGGCCGCCTTGCGGCACAACCAACCAACGCGGTCCGGTAGCGCGGGCAAGTCATTCGCGCCTTGATGGCACAGCTTGAACTTCCGACCGGACCCGCACCAGCACGGGTCGTTGCGTCCCACCTTCGGAGTGCCATTTCCTTGACCCAGGAACCCGGCAAGGGTGCTGGCTGCGGGGTGTGGCCCGTCCAGCTCGAGCCACCACCGCATCGCCCCGCGGGCATCGCCACGGTCGAAGCAGTACCAACCCATCCGCTCGACGACCGGCCCCAGCCGGGGCTGCGCCTCTACGGCACGCGTGAGGTGCTCCAAGGCGAGTGTCGGCTGCCCGCATCGCTCGCGCAGCACACACGCGAGATACTCGGCTGTGGCCACCTGACGTGCGCGACGAGCGACTGCGATCGCACGCTGGACCATTTGGAAGTCGTCACCAGGTGCATGAATTCCGTCGAGGAGGAACTCGTCGCCCGGCTGCAAAAACTCCGGAATCAACAGATCAGCGAGTTCCTCGAGCATCTCGTCGTCGGCGCACTCATCGAGCGAGGTGCGAACGAGATCAATCTCCGCATCCGGATCGGGCAGCACCTCTATGGCGCGGCCAAGCACCTTGCGCCGATGAGGCTCGGGTACGAAGTCGAGCAACCGGTGGATTCGTCTGACCAGCCGCTCCTGCCGCCACACCGAAGCGTCGTGCGCCACACTGCTGCCATCGAGCGCGAGGCCGGCATACTCGATGAGATCAGAGAGCGGCGGCAGCGGTGTCGTGAACATGTCGGGTTGGTGGTGGCACAGCCACACAACCAGATCCTCAGCCCCGACCGGCAGGCCGTGGTCGTGTTGCTCGGAGTCGTACGCCGCGCGCACTGTTGCCGCGAGTTCGTCGGTCATCGCCGGCGCGTCGGCGAGGACGCGGATCGAGACCATGGCATCGACCGGCTCATCGCCGTTTGGCGCGGTGAATTCCGCCTTGACCGCAAGCAGATCGCCATCGGTGAAACCGTCCAGCCACCCGGCGGGGCCAGTCCACGCCAGGTGGCCCCTGTCCGCCGAGAACTGGTCAAGCTCGGTTCCGTCGGCGAGACGCACGGTGTCGAAACGTTGGTAACCGGCGAGGTCGACGGAGACGGTCAGCACCCCCAGTTGGCGTTCGGCGTCGCTGAAACGGCGAGTGAATGTGCGGCCAGTTACCGTATCGAAGTAGGCAACGGTCACAACATTGGCCAACCAATGCAGTGGGCCCTCTACAAGGTGGTCGAGCGTGCGCTCGACCAGCGTCTGCAGGGCTTCGGCAGTTGCGGGCGGCCCGAGCGCAGCGACGGCTCGCTCGATGTGTTCGTCGGCGGTGAGGCCTGGCGTGGCGCGGATGATGCCCACCAGCACCTCTGCGATCTGTTCGGCAGACGGCAACGGGAGTGCGTCCAGTGCGGCAGCCAGTCGCGCTGGGTCCGCAGGCTCGGTGCTGGCGAGACCTTCCATGAGGACACCGGCGACCGCTATTGCCAGCTGGCCCAGAACTTCTTCGCGGCCAATCCCGGCGTCGCGCATGCGGCACGCAGCCCGCCATGCCTCGGGCGGGTCGTCATTCAGAATCTGTCGGACCGCGACCGTGCGAATGGTCGCACGTGCGTCGCCAACCTTCGATCCACGCGGCGAGGGCAGTAACCGCTCAACTGCTTCCATGACGTCGGCCTCCACGGTGAGGTCGTAGTCGTCGAGGTGGTCGAGGGCTTCCTCGCCGAACAGGAAGATCAGCCGTTCACGTTCAGGCGCCATACGTGCCGACGCTACTGCTGCGATGTGTCGACCGCATCTGCGAAGCGCAGTGGACACAGGAGTGCATGAGAGACAATCGGCGCTGCGTGAAACGTCGCCGACTGACTCGTCTTCAATGGCGCAGCTTGTGGAGGCATGCGCTCGTCTCGAGCCCCAGTACCTCGAACAACGGGATCAGGTCACCTGCGAGCCGGAGGTCGTGACTTTTGGTGCTCCCGTTTTCATCGTGCCCGAGTTCGAACGCGACCGTGAGCCAGTGCCGCCCTCGGAAGGTGAGCCGGATTGAGAAGGGCCGCTGTGAGAGTAATCAGCGATCGGTGCTTGCTCACGCGCCGATCTGTTGAGCACGTTCAAAGCGGAAGCAGTGGCGTTTCCCCAGAGATCGCTGAGCGGCTCCGAGCTGCGATGTGGTGTCGCTTGGCGGGGTGTGGTCTCCGGATGTGATCGTTCGGGAACGCACCGAGTTCGGCGGCGCGATCGGCGCTGCTGTCCTCGGCATTCCCGCGACCGCTGTCCAGGTGGGCTCGTCCAACCTGTTCACGCCGGCGCAGCTCAGCAGCATCGAGCCTGCCTACACCCGTGCTCGTGCCGAGCTTTCCTCCTGCGCAGCAGCGCCTCCTCGACCTCCAAGTGGATCTGCAGACCGCGCTGCTCGTCGAACACGCCACGATTCCCGTGTACTTCGCGGCGTGGGCGTCGTTGCAG
>JANOYI010000102.1:0-2189 GCA_031428795.1 Ilumatobacteraceae bacterium
CGGCGCGAACAGCGGCGAGACGGTGTAGCGCGCCTGTTTGCGAGCGTTGAGGGCAGCAGCAGTCGTCCACCACAGCCAGCCGAGCACGGCGCATGACACGACGGCGGCCACAACTGCGGTCGCAACCGAGCGGCCGCGGTCGTCGAAATACCAGTCGGAGCCGTCCAGCCGAAGGTGGCCTTGGCGCTCCAGGACAAACGCAACCAGCGGCGAACCGAGCGCGGCCAGTAATCCAGCGATCACCATCGTCCGCGGCAGCAGAGTGTGGTGCAATGACCCATCGTTGGGTGTGTTGAAGTCGGCCACGATGCGTCGCTGCGAGCGGCTGGCCATCGATGGTTCGACGACCGACGCGGCAACGAGGTTCTCGCCGAACGGCAGCGTGGGTAGTGGGGCCGACTGCACGGGCACCACTTCGGTGTGATTCGGCCCGGTGTAGGAGTGCTCGGTGTAACTGGAATCGGTGTGCTTGGGCGGCTCGGTGTTGCTGCTCCTGGCAACAGTCGCGGCCAACTGCAGGTACGACTCCTCGGCGATAGCGTCCTCCACGTGAGGTCTATCGGCCCAGCCGAGCCCAGGTTGAGGGTTCTCTTCGTGAAGGCCTGCCATGTCAGCGCCCCCGGTTGCCCGTCATGAATGCGGGAAGGCCGTCGACGTCGCCGCAGCCCACCTCGGCAGATCGGCACGACCGGTCAAAAGAGGCCATCCCCTTGCACAGTGTCAGCCATGCCCACAGCATCAGGCCGAAGGGAACCAGCGCGCCGAAGACTGCGATCTCGGGGCTACCGACCGCGGCGCCGATCACCACCGTGGCGGTTGCGAGGGCGGCCGAGAGCCACGGCAGCCAGATGAGCCGAGTCCAAAACACTGGATCGGCCTTCATGGCTCGGGCCGACTTGCGCAAACTGAACAGCACGCCGTAGGCGCCCCACACGTAGGCGACCGCGAAGACGATCTGCAGGGCAGACTGCGGTCCGGCGGGCACGAAGCGTCCGGCAACGAGCGCCCCAACGGCGACCGCTACCGACATGGGAAGCATCCACGGCCAGCCTGCATTGCGGCTCTTTGCTTGTGCGTTCAGTGTGGCGGCCACGACCCACCAGCCCCACGCGAAGATCGGCATTGCGAAAACCAGGAACGCGATCCCGATCGCAAGGTTGGTCTTCGACGGGTCGAGATGGTATTCGGTGACCTGCTCGCCGGCCACGTCGAAGCGAGTGGTCTCGGTGACGTAGCCGCGCTGCTTGAGCATCACGACGAAAACGGCGGCCAACAGCCAGAGGACCGGCGCCAACGACACGAGCAGGCGGGGCACGGTGGTGTGTCGCACGACAGTCGACGGTTGCACCGCCGGGCGCTTCGGAGCCGGACCCGGCTGAAACGGCCCTGATCGGTTCGCGCCGCCGCGGCGCCCCTTACTGGCGCCCGCCGCCTTCTCCATCTCGAGTGCCTGCAACTCGGCCGCTACCCGAGCACGCGCTTCCTCCGCAGGGCTCCAGGAGGGCCGTTGCGGATATGCGTGTTCAGAAGTTGCGGAATCCACCATGCTCAAGTTCTCGGCAAGAGACCACCACGACTTGAGCAGACCGGCCGAACTGCAAGGCCTGACGCTGCGACTGGTCGGTGCGATTCCACACTGAGCGTGGAATTGGACCGACCAGAGTCAGGGAATCCCGGTTCTCGTCCGCGCATCACTTCGGTACCGTTGGGGGCATGAGTGACATCGTCAGTGTGATCGGCCGGGAAATCCTTGACTCGCGGGGGAACCCGACTGTGGAGGTCGAGGTCGTGTTGGAGAGCGGGGCCAGCGGGCGCGCTGCTGTTCCGTCGGGCGCATCCACTGGCGAGCACGAGGCAGTCGAACTGCGCGACGGGGGCAGTCGCTACGGCGGCAAGGGGGTGGCCACCGCGGTCGGCTACGTGAACGGCGAAATCGCCGATCTGCTGGAAGGCATCGAGGTCTTCGAGCAGCGCTACATCGACAACGAACTCAACGCCCTCGACGGAACCGACAACAAGGCTCGCTTCGGCGCCAACGCAATTCTGGGCACCAGCCTGGCCGTCGCTCGTGCCGCCGCCGACGACCTGCAGTTGCCGCTGTACCGCTACCTGGGAGGGCCCAATGCCCATGTGCTGCCGGTACCGATGATGAACGTGGTCAACGGTGGCGTGCACGCCGACAACAGCAT
>JANOYI010000103.1:0-5750 GCA_031428795.1 Ilumatobacteraceae bacterium
CATAACCTGCGGGCATGCGCGACATCGCCCGCACCATCTACGACGACGAACACGAGCAGTTCCGCAGCGCCTTTCGCGGCTGGCTCGACAAAGAAGTCGTTCCCAACCACGAGCAGTACGAGCGCGACGGCATCACGCCGCGCGAACTGTGGCTGGCCGCTGGTGCGCAGGGGTTTCTCGGCCTCACAGTGCCCGAGCAGTACGGCGGCGGCGGCACCGACGACTATCGCTTCGCTGCCGTCATGCAGGAGGAAGTCAGCTACACCGGTGTGATTGGCAGCGCCAACGGGTTCACGCTGCACAACGACATCGTGCTGCCGTACTTCATCGGCCTGTGCAACGACGAGCAGAAGGCACGCTGGCTACCAAACATGGTCAGCGGCGAGTGCATCACTGCAATCGCGATGACCGAGCCGAACACCGGCAGCGACCTTGCCAACATCCGCACCACCGCCATTCGCCACGGCGACACCTACGTGGTAAACGGCAGCAAGACGTTCATCACCAACGGCATCAACAGTGATGCGGTGATCGTGGCCGTGAAGACCGACCCGGATGCGAAGCACCGCGGCATGAGCCTGCTGGTGATCGAGCGTGGGATGAAGGGCTTCGAGCGCGGCCGTAATCTGGACAAGCTGGGCATGCACGCGCAGGACACCGCCGAGCTGTTCTTCACCGACGTAGAGGTGCCTGTCGCAAACCTGTTGGGCGAGGATGGCAAGGGCTTCTACTACCTCATGCTGAACCTGGCCCAGGAGCGCCTGGGCATGGCGGTCGGCGCGCTGGGCGTGTGCCAGGCGGCGATGGACCAGACGCTGGCGTACACCAAGGAGCGCAAGGAGTTCGGCCAGCCGGTCGGCCAGTTTCAGCACAACAAGTTTCTGCTCGCCGAGCTCAGCACCGAGGTGCAGATTGGTCAGGTGTACGTCGACCGCTGCGTCGAGTTGCACTGCGATGGCCAGCTCTCGCCCGAGCAGGCGGCGGCCGCCAAGTTCTGGACGACCGAGTTGCAGAACAAGGTGGTCGATCGTTGCCTGCAACTGCACGGCGGCTACGGCTACATGCTGGAGTACCCGATTGCGCGGGCGTGGGCCGACAGCCGCATCCAAACCATTTACGGCGGCACCAGTGAGATCATGCGCGAAATCGTTGGCCGCGCGATCACCGGTGGCTGAGATTCAAGGGTGACTGCTTCACTTCACGCGCGCGATATCTCGTTGGCACTCGGCGCCCGCCACATTCTGGAGGGCGTCGATCTTGCTGTCGACCCCGGGCAGCGTGTCGGCCTGGTCGGTCCCAACGGTGTCGGCAAGTCGACGCTGCTGCGCATTCTCGCTGGGCTACTGCATGCTGACCGTGGCTCGGTCACACTCGCGCCGGCCGCGGCCAACGTCGGCTATCTGCCGCAGGAGCCAGAGCGTGCGGACGAGACCGTGCGCGAGCACCTTGGGCGGCGTACGGGCGTGGCTGCGGCTGCAGCCGCGCTGGATGCCTCGACCGCTGCGATGGCCGCGGGCGACGCTGAAGCAGACGACGCCTACAGCGACGCACTCGACCGGTGGCTGGCGTTGGGTGCGGCCGACTTTGATTCGCGCGTGGCCGATGTGTGGGCCGATCTCGGATTACCCGAGCGACTACTGGACGAACGGTTGCCAGTGCTCTCCGGTGGCGAAGCGGCACGAGTTGGTCTCGCGGCGCTCTTCCTCGCGCGGTTCGACGTGTTCCTGCTCGACGAACCGACCAACGACCTCGACCTGGATGGGCTGGCCCGGCTGGAGCGGTTCGTCACCGGCATGAGCGCTGGCTGCGTGATCGTCAGTCACGACCGAACGTTCCTGGAACGCACCATCACGCACGTGGTGGAGATCGACGAGTTCACCCACGCCGCCTCTCGATATGCCGGTGGCTGGGAGGTCTACCTGCACGAACGAGACATCGCCCGCCAGCAGGCACGCCAGGCGTACGAGGACTACGACAGCAAACGCTCATCGTTGGCCGGTCGGGCTCAGCGCGAACGCGAGTGGGCGACACAGGGGCTGTCGAAGGCGAAGAAGCAGCCGTCTGACGGCGACAAACACATCAAGGCGTTCAAGGTCAACCAGAGCGAACAGCTGGCTGGCAAGGCGGCACGCACCGACAAGATGATGGAGCGGTTGGAGGTCGTTGAAGAGCCGCGCGCGGCGTGGCAGCTTCGGATGCAGATGGCCGAGGTCGAGCGCAGCGGCGACGTGGTTGCCCGGCTGAACCAGGCCGTCGTGCAGCGCGACTCGTTCACTCTCGGCCCACTCGATCTGCAGATCGGATTCGGCGAGCGAATCGTGATCGAGGGTCCGAACGGCAGCGGAAAGTCGACACTGCTGGGTGCGTTGCTCGGCGAGATTCCGTTGTCATCCGGCGAGCGATGGCGTGGGCCGGGGGTAGTCGTCGGACGGCTCGAGCAGGCGCGTCAGCAGCTCACCGATCAACCGACGGTGGTGGCCGCGTTCATGGCCGTCACAGGCATGTTGGTACCTGAGGCGCGCACGTTGCTGGCCAAGTTCGGCA
Organism: Ilumatobacteraceae bacterium; assembly: GCA_031428795.1. Classification (GTDB taxonomy): domain Bacteria; phylum Actinomycetota; class Acidimicrobiia; order Acidimicrobiales; family Ilumatobacteraceae; genus UBA668. Next base: position 2,545 of record JANOYI010000103.1, read on the forward strand.
TCGGCGCTGAGCATGTGAATCGCCCGGCGGAGTCACTCTCGCCTGGGGAGCGGACGCGATTGGTGATGGCGCTGCTGATGGCGAAGGGCTCGAATTGTTTGGTGCTGGATGAGCCGACCAACCACCTCGACATGCCGGCGATCGAGCAGTTGGAGCAGGCAATGGAGACCTTCGGCGGCACGGTGCTGCTGGTCAGTCACGACCGTTCGCTGCTGAGCACCGTTCGCCGCACTCGCACAATCGAACTCAATGGTGGGCAGATCGTCAGTGACCGTCCGAACTGACCATTCGGGTTCTGGTCGGTTCACATCCACGCTCAGTGTCGATGTGAACCGACCAGAAACGGAAGCGAGGGCGTTTCAGCTGCCGGCGGAGACGACTCGGCGGCATGCCAGCACACCGAGCAGCGTGAGGCCGATGGCCAGTGCGAAGTTGGTTCCCAGCGCCGCGTTGAGCGTGAACGACGTGCGGTCGGCGATGGCGACGGTGGCACCGCCGATGCCACCCATCAGCGAGAACCCGATCGCGTCGGCCAGCGTGACCTGGCTGCTGACCTCGCCCTCGCGGCCATCGACCGCGTACGACATCGCGGCCACCGTGGCCGGGTTGTAGAGCAAGCCCATTCCCAGGCCGCCCACCGACCAGGCCAGGAACACGGCCCACAGCGGCCACCACGGCCACAGCACGGGTACGACCAGGACCAGACCGAGGCCCAGAAGTAGGAATCCGGTTCGCATGGCCGGTGCGGTTCGAGCCGGTGGCTTGCGTGCCCGAATCCACTGCCCGGCCGTCCACGCGAGCGCGGCGCCGATGATCACGAATCCTTGGACCAGCGGGCTGGCGCCATGCGTGCGGTCGGCCGCGAGCGGAATGAAACTGTCCGCCCCAAGGAACGCGGCGGTGGCGATGATGCGACACGCGATGACGGCCGGCAGCCCTCGGCGGGCGGTGAGAATTCCTGCGGGCAAAAGATGGCGTAGCGAGGGGATCGACACAGCCAGTCCGATGCCTGAGGTGGCAACAGCGGCGAAGGGGTTCGCGATCTGCAGACCGGTGACCAGCATGCCGATGCCGGCCGCGGCGACGACGGCGGCCGGGATCTTGCTGCCGATTCGATCAAACGGAAGAGGCCCGTACTTCAGCATCGGGCGCACCGCCAGCGCACCGACAGCCAGGGCGAACGGGACGAGACCGAGGAAGACCCATTCCCATCCGAATGCGTCGGTCACCCAGCCCGCCAGTAGCGGAGCGAACAGGCTCGGCAACACCCAGCCGGCGGACAGGATGGCGTACATCATCGCTTGGCGGTCGTTGGGGAAGGCGCGCTTTACCAGCATGTACGCAATGGGGGAGAAGCCGCCTGCGCCTGCGCCCTGCAGGAAACGACCGATGACGATCCAGGTCATCGAGGGAGCAAGGCCAGCGACCACGAGACCGGTCACCATGATGAGAATGCAGATCGCAAAGGGCAGCGCCGGCCCGCGGCGGTCGGCCAATTCGCCCGCAGCGACGAGCGCGACCAGGTTGGCGAGTGTGTAGATGGACAGCGAGACGCCGTAGAGCGAATCGCCGCCCAGCTCGTCGGTGATGGTGGGCAACGCCGTGATCACAGACGTCACTTCGAACGCGACAAGCATGACGGCCAGCACGAGGCCGATCGCCAACAGCCGCTGCTCGGCGCTGAACGGAGTGCGGGTGACTGTGGTGCTGTCGGTCACACCGGAGAACCGGGGGCCACCAGCGGCCACGGGCGATTGCGTTCGGCGGTGAGTGCAAGGTGGAGCAGCAGCTGCTCTGTGTAGTGGCGCCCCACTACCTGCAGGCCGATCGGCAGACCGTCGATGGCGCCAGCCGGAATCGAGATGGCAGGGTTGCCGTGCAGGTTGGCTGCGAAGGTGAGCCGACCGTTGTTACCCGCCCCACCTTCAACGCCACCGAACACGCTGGGCAGCGGGCCGTCGGCGTTGAACGAGACGTCGGGGTTGCTGGCCGTGATGACGTAGTCGACACCATCGGCGGGATCGAATATGCGGGCCATGGCCTCGTTGAGCTCGATGCGGCGACGCTCGATCTTGGCGCGTGCCGCCGAGTCGTACTTTCCGACGGCCATCTCCATCCCGAAACGAATCTCAGGCGTGAGGTCATCCGCGCAGGCGGGCCACACGTCGGCGAGCTGCGCCTCGATAGCGATGTTGCCGCTGAGCGCCCAGGCCGAACCCATGCGCGGCAGCGAGGTGTCGACGTCGTCCACGCGGCGCATGCCGCAGTCGGCGACCAACGCCACGCCGGCCTCCTCCAACAGCTCCCACATCACGGGGGACACGACTGCGCTGCCCCAGTTGGGAGCGAACGCGACGCGGGCACCGCGCAAGGCCTCGAGGTGTGTGCCCAGCTCGGCTTCCCAACCTGTCTCGCGAGGAAGGCTCAGTGGGTCGCGCGCATCGAAACCGTTGCTGACGTCGAACCAGCGGGCGGTGTCGCGTACCGACCGCGAGATGCAGCCGATGGTCACGGTGAGGTTGCCGTATGACGCCCTGGGACCGCGAGGAATACGACCGATTGTGGCCTTCAGACCGACCATGCCGGTGAAGCCTGCGGGAATGCGAATGCTGCCGCCGCCGTCGCCCGCAGGGCCCAACGTGACCAGCCCGCCCGACACCGCTGCTGCAGTTCCGCCGCTGCTGCCGCCGGGTGTCTTGCCGTGCTGCCAGGGGCTGTGCGTCGTGCCGTGCAACGTGGTGCGCGTGACGTTGACGCCGCCAAACTCGCTGGCATTGGTGAGACCTACCAGTACCGCGCCACCATCGTCTCGCAGCCGCTGGACCATTGTGCCGGTGTACTCCGCGACCTGGTCCTTCAGTGGCACCGACGCGTGGGTGTCGGGCCATCCCTCCACCTGGTCGAGCTCCTTCACCCCGATCGGTACACCGCCAAAAGGCTTGCTCACGTCAGCCGTGCGGGCAGCTGCCTCGGCCTGCTCTCGAGGCAGGTAGCAGAACGCGTTCAGCGTGCTGGCGTCGATGGCCTCGTACGTGGCCTGCAGTTCCTCCAAAGGCGTCCGCCGCCCGGCACGAAACTCGTCAACGAGAGAGCAGGCATCGCCCTGCCACGGTGTGTTCCCCATGGAGTCGACTGTACCCGCCTGAGAATGTTGCGCTGCCGTCGTGCGGCCCTCGTCCGCGTAGAGTCGAGCGTTCATGGATAGT
>JANOYI010000104.1:0-2834 GCA_031428795.1 Ilumatobacteraceae bacterium
TGCTGCGTGACCAGGCTGTCACCGAGGCGGACCACCCACGGGTCGGACGTTCCCTCGGCGCAGTAGCCGTGCTTGTAGAACTGCGACGCGATGCCACCGACATAGTTCCAAAAGTGGGTCGACGCTGCGGTGGCGACGGCCCGATTCAGCGAGGGGCCGACGTAATCACGAGCGAAGCGCGCCTCGTCGTCGGTGATGAGCCCGCCCGATCCGATCGCGGCAATGAGTATGGCCACTTCCGAACCGAGCAAGACGTTCCCCACTGCGCCCGCCGCAACGAGTGCCTCCGAGCCAGCGCAGCGCAGGTTCGGCAGCCCGAACTCGTCGCTGGTCTGGTCGAAGTACTCGGTGATGAAGACGTCGGATGGGTCGATGCCCGACTTGCCGAGCCGTGTCGCCAACGCTGCATAGCGGCTCGGCAACGTGGTGATCCTGGTGTCGAACCTCGTCTTCGTCGACGAGAGGCTGCAGGCGGCGAACTCGCCGGGTGCCGTCACCAGACATTGCTCGACCACCTCGCTGAACTTCACGTCGTTGGCGCCGATCGAAAGCATCAGCACGTCGACCGAGCGGTTGTTGCGGAGCTGGTCGAGCTGGTCGAGCTGGCCCGGGCGGCTCGGGGCACCCAGCGGCTCCACGCCCTCGTACTCGTCGAGCAGCCCACCGGTCGTGAGGTCGTCGGTGAGGTCCCGCTCACTACCGGGAATCTCCGGGACGTCCATGATGGCAGCGCCGGAACATGCCAGCTGCACAAAGGTGACCGAGCTGTGCTCGTCGTCCTCCTCCAGCTGGCGGGCGGCGAGCGCCGGGCCGGCGTAGGCGCTCCGGTGGCAGGCCTGGTCCTGCCACGTCTCACTGTGGCGGATGGATGTAATCGAATCGCTGTGGGGGCTGCCTTCGCCGGACGCCACGGAGTCGCCGATCGACACGACCAGCATGTCCTTCGGTTCGACCACCATCTCCGTCTGCCCGATCTGGTCCGCCGAATCCCTCACGGTCAAGGTGACCTCGTACCGGGTGTTCGCGGGGAGCGTGGTGACCACCGTGCAACCGGTTGCGTCCAGTGCGAGACCGTCGACGGCCCACTCGTACGCGTCCGCTGCGATCGTCCGTCCCGGCGACGCGATCGAATCGCAGCCGTCGAGGGTCACCTTGGCGCTCCGCGCCACTTCGAACCGGTCGCGTCCAAGGTCACCGAGTGCGTTGGCCGGCTCGGGCAGCGAGTCGTCGTCGGGCCCGTCGGTGTACTTCGCAGCCACCTCCCAGTTGAAGGTTGCGATCGGCGCCTCACCCACCGAGGCGCCGATCGTGATGCGCGAGCTGAGGTCGACACCGTTCGGGTTGTCGGCGACGAGCTCGGCGGGCCCGAAGGTGGCGCCCTTGTCCTTGCTGCTGGAGACGTAGGCCTCCGCGAACGAACGGTCCACCGAGCGTTGCGTGACGGTCCACGTGGCGGCCAACAGGCCGCGGCGGGCATCCAGGTCACCCGACCAGACGTCGCCCGTGCCGATGGCCACAGGTGTACCGGGTGTGATGGTGACCCCGATGAACACGCCGAAGCTCCATACGTTCATTGCGCCGTTCGAGCGCACCATCGCGTGGCCCGTGCGGTCGGCGAGCGCGATGTCCAGCAGCGCCCCGGGGATCGTCTGCTCGACCCCGAGACCTTCGGGCACGCTCGCAGCGACGAGCCGAGTGCCCGATGTCGAAGCCCCCGCGAACAAGGCGAACGAGCCGGACGCCTGTACGAGCGGTGAGCTCCAGCCGTTCAGCTCTCCGCTGAACTCGACCGTGCCGTTGTTCGTCCGGCGCACGGCCACGCTGCGACGATCTGGCCGTTCCCACGCGACCCAGGTCGTCGAGCCGGACTGGGCGACGGCCATGCTCGTTCCCCAGTTCGGCGAGAGCATCAAGGGGCGCTTCCAACTGAGTCCACGGTCGGCACTCGTCACGAGCATCGGCACCTCTTGGCACGCATTGCCGTCGCAGAGTGCCCCGATGAACGCCACGGCGACGTTCGGACCGTCGACCGCGATCTCCGGACGAGTCGCGCCACCATCCGGCCCCTGGAACATGCCGGCGGTCTGCCAGGTCCGACCGGCGTTGGTACTGCGCTTGTACACGAGCCATTGGCCGAGGACATTGGTCATGCGGGTGATGGAGTGGAACGTTCCCTGCCCGTCCGTCGCAACCCTCGCGTAGACGGTCCCGTCACCCCCTAGCTGCACAGCGTTGGAGGCGCGAGTGAACAACCCGTTGGGCGGTGCCGCATCGGCCCGCTGGACAGACGGAGCGGTGGCGGGGAGCAGTGTCGCCACTGCCGCCACCGCCACGGTGCGTGCGACGAATCGACGAATGCGTGAGACCCTCATCCGTACACGAACCGGCCGCCGCGCACACCCCGGTCCGAAGGGACCGAGATGACGAACAGTCCAACTGGTCCGATGATGGCAGGCAACGGCTTTCGCATGCGCCGATTATGGACAGACCGAGGCGAGCCGACAATAGGGAATTCTCCCTAGTACATGGGGCGCGCGTTGGGCGTCGTAGACCCATTTGAACGGGGTGGCGGACCGAATCGTTCCTGCCGAAATCGGCCGCAGTGACTTTGCCGGTGGCGACATCCAACGCTGCGGTCAACGACGCGATGCCGTGACGGACGTATTCGGACTCTCGCCGCTCCGGCCGCCCAGCTTTGACGGGTTGGGCGCCCTTCACGCCAGGTCACCGGAATTTCCTCGATGACCGCCTGGGCTTTCGTCAGACGCAACAACAGCTCGACCTCGTACGCGTAGCCATTCGTCCGCAACTGGGCGATGTGCGGCTGCACGACG
>JANOYI010000105.1:0-7298 GCA_031428795.1 Ilumatobacteraceae bacterium
CGACTGTCACCGGCGAGGAGTACGTCAGCGACGTCGTCGACCAGTCGACCAACGAGCTCGCCGACGTGGCCGACGATGCACAAGGCACCGTTGCCGGCATTGCCGACGACATAGGCCTCTGAGCCGGGGCAGGTTCCTCGAATGAGCAACACTCCACCGCCCACCACGGCCACACCAACTACCGCCGGGAGCGCTGGTCAGCAGCCTCCCGGCGCCGACGCACTGATCATCGAGTTGGCCAAGGTGCTGACCACGTTGGGTCGCACCGACCTTGCCCGGCGTGCGCAGGCGGCTGCCGCGCGACTGCGCAGACCCAGCACCGTCGTGTGCATCGTGGGCGAGTTCAAACAGGGAAAGAGCTCACTGATCAACGCACTGTTGGGACAGCAAGTGTGTCCTGTCGACGACGACCTTGCGACCTCGGCGATCACGCTCGTGCGGTATGGGGAGCAGCCAGCAGCGGTGGTGCGGCGCCGCGACGGAGAGGAGCAGATTTCGGAGCCGATTCCTCTTGGCTCTGTTCACGAGTTCGTCAGCGAAGCGGGCAACCCGGGTAATCACAAGGGCGTCGAGCGGGTCGAGATCACGGTGCCCAGCGCCCTGCTCAAGCAGGGACTGGTCGTCGTCGACACGCCGGGCATGGGTGGCCTCGGGGCTGGCCATGCTGCAGCAACATTGGGCTTTCTTCCGTTTGCCGACGGGCTGATCTTCGCCAGCGACGCCAGTGCCGAGCTCAGCGCCCCCGAAGTCGAGTTCCTACGGCGTGCCACCGAGTTGTGTCCGACGGTGCTCTTCGTGCAAACAAAGATCGACTTGTTTCCGAGCTGGCCAAAGATCATGGATCTCAATCGCGGCCACATGGAGCGGGCCGGCTTTCAAATCCCCATGGTGTCGGTCTCCAGTTCGCTTCGCGAGGAGGCCCTGCGCCGCAAGGACCGTTCACTCAACGACCTCTCGCACGTTCCGGAGGTCGTCAAGCATCTCAACGATGATGTCGTCGGGCCAGCCAAGGCCACGGCCACCACCCGCTCCGTGGCCGATGCGTTGGGCATCATCAGCCAGGTGGCTGCTGGGCTGCAGGCCGAACGGGCGGCGGCCGCCGACCCGGACGCGGCGCGTGTGGCACTCGCTGCATTGGAATCTGCCAAGGCCCGGCTGGACTATCTGCGCGGCCCGGCCGCGAAGTGGAACGTGCTGGTCGGCGACCGCATCAGCGACCTCTCAACCGCGGTGAACTTCCAGTTCCGAGGCGCCTGTCGGCAGATCTCGCGGATGATGGACGAACGCATCGAGGTACTTGCCAAGGGCGATGAGTGGGACGAACTCGCTCGTTATCTGCAGACTGTCGTCGCCGACGAAGTCACCAAGGTGTTCGTGCAGTTGGAGGAAGGGCGAATCAGTACGCGCGACGAGGTCTTGGAGTTGATGCAGGATGAAGACCTCGCAATCGGTGGGAAGGGCCAGGGCGTTGCCGTTTTCGACCTCTCTGAGCTGTGGTCAGGAAAAGCTTTGGACCCCTCGATCACCGGCGGTAAAAAGGCACTCGGGATCGGCCTCACCACCGTCCGCGGTGCCCAGGGCGGCGTCATGATGTTTGGCATGCTGGGTTCCTTCCTCCCGACCGCTGCCGGCGTGCTGCTCATGTCGAACCCGGTGCTGCTCGGTGTTGGCGCCCTGTTCGGAAGTCTGGGTTTGGCGGAAGATCGTAAGCGCAAGGTTGCGATGCGCCGTCAGGCGGCACGTTCGCAGGTGCGCCAGTTTCTTGATGACGTCCAGTTCGAAGTGGGCAACAAGATCAGCGCCTTGGTGCGCGACATCCAACGTGACCTGCGCGACGAGTTCGGCGATCGGCTTGCCGAAATGGTTCGGACCTGCGTCGAGACGACACAGCGCGTGCAGCAGGACGGCCAGAATTCCACTGCACAACGCCAGGCGCGGGTTACCGAGCTCGATGCATCGATGAAGTCGTTCGCACGGCTGCAATCGGCGCTCGCCGCTGTGCCCGGCGCGAACGTTGGCGGCGCCCGCCCATGAGTGCCTCCGGTCCCATTGCCGAGCAGGTGCTCGATGTGGCTCGTGCCGCGCTCGCTGGTGCGCCCAACGATCAGACTCGCGCGCAAGCGCAAGCCGTTGTCGATCGGCTGAGTGGGCCCCTACGAGTTGCGATCGCCGGGCGAGTGAAGGCCGGCAAGTCGACGTTGCTCAACGCGCTCGTTGGTGAACGGTTGGCGCCGACGGATGCAGGCGAATGCACCAAGCTCGTCAGCCGTTACCGACGCGGCAACAGCTATCAGGTCTCGGCAGTCATGCGCGATGGCCGCACCGAGCAACTGGCCTTCACCCGCACCGGCGGTGCGCTCGACGTGCAGTTGGGTGCCCTGTCCGAGCGCGATGTTGTGTTACTCGATGTGGTCTGGCCCACCACCGCGCTGGAGACGATCACTCTGATCGACACGCCCGGATTGGCCAGTATCAACGATGACAACTCGCGGCGCACCCGGGAGTTCCTCGAGCATCAAGACGACCGTCCGAGCGACGCCGACGCCGTGATCTACCTCATGCGTCACGCCCATCGCAGCGACGTGGCATTCCTGGATGCGTTCATGGACCGCAGCGTCACCTCCGCCTCCCCCGTGAATGCGGTGGCGGTGTTGTCCCGGGCCGACGAGATTGGTGCCGGCCGTCTCGACGCAATGGAGTCCAGCACCCGAATCGCTGCTCGCTATCAGGAGGACCCGCAGCTGCGCGGGTTGTGCGCCGCCGTTGTTCCGCTTGCCGGTCTGCTGGCCGAGACCGGCCTCACGTTGCGTGAGGACGAGGTTGCGGCGCTGCGAATGCTGGCCGGGACCGACGCTGCGGTGCTGGAACGAATGCTGATGTCGGCCGACCAGTTCTGCGATACGAGCGCCAGCGAGCTGACGGTTGAGCTTCGCAGATCGCTGCTGGACCGCCTCGGTCTGTTCGGGGTTCGGCTGGCGCTGGCAGAGATCGGTGCCGGCCGCGGCACCACCGCTGCTGCGTTGGGCCCGATCTTGGTGCAGCACTCGGGCCTGACGGCGCTGCGCCAACTGATCTCGCAGCACTTCATGCCGCGAGCGCGGGTGCTGCAGGCGCGCTCAGGGTTGGTGGCGTTGCGATCGCTCGCACGCTCGCTGGAACCAATCGTGCCCGCATTGGCTGCCGACATCGATCGCCGTCTGGAGCAGTTGGAGGCCAGCACGGTCCAGTTCGCGCAAGTACGTGCTGCGCACCTTGTGGCCTGTGGTGCCGCGAGCGTCGCTCCCTCCGAGCGCGCCGATCTGGATCGGCTGTTCGCCTCGCCACCATCGCCGGCCACGTTGGGCCTTGCTGCCACGACCCCCGTGGACCAGGTGCAGGCGGCAGCTGCCGCCGCCATCGCTCGCTGGCGTACCCAGGCGGGCGACCCGTTGGCAGACCCCACAACTGTCGAGGTCTACGACATCGCCACCCGCGTGGTCGAGCAGGTGTACGGGGCGACACTCGCCCGCTGATGCGTGCTGTCACTCGGGGCCGTCGACGATCCCGAGGTGCCTCAGCCCACGTCGTTCCACACGTCGTCAGCTGTGTCAGCGACGGCGTCGGCGTTGGCGACATCACGTGCGAAATCGGTGTCGGGCGTAGGAGATGCGGCAGTGGCTTCGTCGGGCACGTCGACCACGACAGTCGCAACCGAGATGTCGTCCGAAGCGAAGAGTTCTTCCGTCGAGGCCGCCACCTCACCGCCGTCGTCGGATTGGACGAGCGGGTAGTCGGCCCCGAAGGCAACCTGGATCGCCCCATCAGTGACGGGAGACGTCGGCGCCGTCGCGTCGGGTTGGCCGGTCACCTCGTCACCTGCATCCGGAGAGGCGTCTTCGGGCAGCACCCGGCCATCGATGTCGAGGAAGAATGCATCGTCTCCTCCTTCGTCGAGGCCGAGGCCGACTCCCACGCCGACTTCGTCGAGGAACGGCAGGTCGGCCTTGAGGTCGACGGTGAACCCGTCGTTCTCGGTCATCCCCACCCCTGCGCCGAGCCCGGCGAGGTAGCCGTCGGCGGTGAACCCGTGCTCGCCGATCGAGAATCCGAACGAGGCCACCTCGTTCATCCCGAGATCGACGCTGAAGGCGCCGTCGTCGAAGTCGATGTCGATCGCCCCGCCGGTGGCCCAGTCGACGCTGTCGAAGACGTAGTCGTCGACCTGGTCCATCACCCAGCTCGCTCCACCGAAGGTAACGGTGTCGAGCGCGTCGCCGGCGAACTCGGTGACGCCGCCGATGACATCGCCAGCGATGGCCAGCGGCGACAGGAGGAGGGCACCGAATCCGGCCATGGCCTCGCCGACGAACTCTGCGCCGTCGACGATGGTGTCGATGGGTGAGCTGAGCACGTCGCCGACGTCCTCGATGAAGCCGGGGGCGAACTCCTCGACGGCCCGTCCCGCGTCGACCAACCCGCTGACGACCGGGATCTCCTCGGCCACGTCGATGATCGCGTCCCAGGCATCACCCAGCCAGCTCATCGTGTCGTCCCCGTCATCCGAGGTCGTCCCAGACGTCGTCGGTGGACGACTCCATCTGGTCGACCTCGGCGAGGTCCTGGGCGAAGTCAGTGAGCGGCTCGGGCGCCGGAGCGGTCGCTTCGAACACATCCCCACCGAACGAATCCGAGGCATTGGGCACTTCGGCGTCGAATCCCGTGACATCCGTTGGTGTGGTGGCGGTCTCGCCCGGCGCAGCGATCCTCGCCGACGACCCGGAGCCGGAGAGCGCCTGCACCTGTTCGAGGGTGATGTCGGCGTCGTAGTCACCGACGATCCCCACCGTGATGCCACCCAGGTCGTCCACCTTCGCGATCACCCCGGCGTCGCCCTCGTCGTCGATACCGATACCGACCCTGGCACCGGCAGGGAGTTCGACGCCCGGCACGTTCTCGTCGAGCAGGAGCGTCGCGCCGTCGCGGCCGGTGAGCCCCACTTCGGCTCCGAGGAGGGGTGCATCCGCGCCCACTGTCACTCCATCGCCGCTCACACCGACGTCGACGCCCAGGAAGTCGTCGATGCCGATACTGGCCGTGAGCGCACCGTCGTCGAAGTCGACGTTGACCGTTCCGAGGGTGACGTAGTCGACCGTATCGAGCACGTAGTCGTCGAAGACATCGAGCACTTCGTCGCCGTAGCCACCCAAGGCGGCGTTCGCCAGACCGGCGGCTCCGCCGACCGTATCGCCGATGATCTCCCCGGCGCTCCCGACTGCGTCGAGGCTGGAGTCGACCACGGCCTCACCGACCCCGTAGACGCCATGGAACACACTGCTGCCGATGTCGCCCACGTTGGAGCCGAGGCCGACGCCGTAGTCGATCACGGCGCCGAACGCCCCCTCCACGGCCCCGACCGGATCGGTGATGATGTCGCCCAACGCCTGGGCGGCTCCGACGGGATCGCTGATCACGTCGATCACCCCACCACCCAGACCCCAGATCGGAGCCGACAGGTCGGAGCCGAATTCGAAGATCGACGAACCCGTCGACACGGCGGCACCAGCGACGGCACCGCCGACCTCGGTCACGGTGTCGACGAGTACCTCCCCTGCGCCGACCACGGCCTCTCCGACGCTTTCGAGCGCGTCACCCAAACCACTTAACCAACCCATCAGTGTCCTCGCTTCCTCAGACCGCAAGAGCGGTCGCTCGAAAATTGCTGTCTCGTCAGTGCGGTATCGTTGGTCATGGCAGACAAATCAGACAGCACCGATCGCACCGCACGGCTGGCCGTGCAACCCGGCACGATCAGAGGTATCCCACCGTTCATCTTCTCGATCCCAGAGGGGTGGGAGGTGGAGGAAGCGCCAAACGCTCTGGCTGTGGTGCACGCGCCGGAAGCCGTCGACGGGTTCTGGGCGAACCTGTTGATCAGCCACGATCGCCTCGGCGCCTCGGTCGATCTGAAGTTGGCCGCCCAGGCCACCTGGTCCAAGGTGCTCAGACAGGCCCCTGACGCCAAGATCACGTTCGAGCGAACCGCCCGGTTCGCCGACAACGTGATGTACCTGCGGGGCGTCGAGATGACCGCACCGCAGTCGAACCGCCCCCTGGGGCAGCTGCACGGCCTGTGCATCGCCCCCAAGCAGGAAGGGGCGAAGACCGTCGATCTGTTCCAGTTGATCGCCACGTCGCTGACCGACCCGACCAACTCGCCGCTTGACCAGTTCATCGAGATCATCGGGTCGTTCCGCTTCATCTGAGCGGGCGGGTTGCGGCGCTTCACGACGGGCAACGTAACCCAACCCCGTCGGAGTGTCACCGGGAGGATTCCCAGTTTGCCGACCTCGCCGCAGCCACCGAGCCGCTATAACTGACGTTGATATGGCTGCACCTCAGATTTCGCCCACACCCGTTGTCGATACAGCACGCTTCTACGAATCTCCAGCTGTGGTGCCGGCACCGTGGATGCCCAACCGCCCGGGCGAGGTCGTCGGCTTTCAACCGAGTGGCTCGCAGTTGGGTAATCAAGGCCCCGACCAGGGCTTCGCGATCAAGATTGCCAACGGATTCAAGGACCGCCTACAGCAGCAACCCGGCGAGCACACCGCAGACACCATCAACGGCTGCCTGGGTGTGGCACTTCGTCGGGCCTCGTTGTTCAGCCGAGCCCCAGTCGTGCACGACCTGACTGTGGCCTTCACAATCTGGGGCTTCCTTGATTCCAACCCGCCCGCCGAACTGGTCGCTGCACGAGGCGCGCTGTTCATCGGAGTCGGCCATGGTTACCACTACGCCGAGGCTCGCACCATTGCCGACATGGTCCCGGAGGCGACGTTGAAGATGACACCGCAGCAGGTGACCGCCCAGTACCCGGCCAACTGGAAGTCACTGCTCGGTTTGTAAGACGCGGAACGGCCCTCGGGCCGCCGCCGAAGCGACAACCCGAGGGCCGAACCAACTAGCTATTCGTGACGTGTGTTGATCAGCCCGTGACTGACGGGGGCAGCATGACAGCGTCGACCAGGAAGACCGTGGCGTTGGCTGTCTGGATGTCGCCAACAATCACCATCGTGGTGCCGTTGAGCGTGATCGTGTCGCCCTCGACCATCACCGGCAGGATCTCGCCAGTGAAGGTCGTCAGCTCGGTCATGCCGGCCAGATCGGCTGCGGACAGACGCTCGGGGATGACGTGGAAGCCGAGGACGGTGGTGAGCAGGCCGCTGGGGTCGGCGAGTGCTGCTTCCAGGGTGGCCGGGTCGAGTGCGGCGAATGCGCAGTCGGTGGGGGCGAAGACGGTGAGGGCTTCGGCACCGTTG
>JANOYI010000106.1:0-3549 GCA_031428795.1 Ilumatobacteraceae bacterium
CACGTGGCTGATGCGCATGTTCATGTCGTCGACCACATTGGCCAGCAGGAACATTGGGCTGCCGTTGCCGCGCAGCAAGACGAAGTCTTCGATCAGCGTGTTGTCGAAGTCGACATCGCCACGAACCAGGTCGTGCACGACGGTGTTGCCGGCGGGCACCCGGAAACGCAGCACGTGGCCCGGGCCGGGGCCGAGGCCGCGATCGCGCGACCAACCCTGATAGCCCTGGTTTCCTTCGGCCCTGTTGCGGGCCTCCACGTCGACAGCGGTCATGTCGCAGTAGTAGGCGTGGCCACCGTCGAACAGTCGCTGCGCCGCAGCGACGTGAGCGGCGGCCAGCTCACTCTGGAAGTACGGGCCTTCGAAGTGAGGGTCGTCACTGCTGATGCCGATCCATGCCAGTGCGTCGATGATGCCCTGCGTCCACTCCGACTGATTGCGCTCAGCGTCGGTGTCTTCGATGCGCAGCACGAAGGTGCCGCCGAGACGGCGAGCGAGTGCCCAGTTGAACAGCGCAGTACGCGCACCGCCCACGTGGAAGTAGCCGGTGGGTGACGGTGCGATTCGAAAGCGGGGGCCAGACATGCGCCTCCGAGGCTACCCGCAGGCGTTTGCGCAAGGCAGGCGATGGCGCCGCAGCGCTACGCCAAGAGAGCGAGGTTGCGGAGTTGGCGAAGAGCGACGGACAGGGTGGTGAGGTCGTGGGAGTCGACGCGACGGATCTCGGTGAACAGCGTTCGGGCACGGGCGATCATCCGGTCGCTGTTGGCCAACCAGTCGGCCACCGATCCGGCGGTGATGGCGTCCTCCGCCAAGTCGGCGAGCGCGGCCAGCAGGTCGTCACGAAGCGCCGCCCGAGCTTGCGTTTGCCAGCGGTTGCTGCGCGGCAGGCGACCAATCGCCTCCCACAGCCACCCCAGATCAAGCTGTTCAAAGACTTCCCAGTACACACCTGCCACGCTGCGGAGCGGCTGCTTGGTCCGTTGGGCCAAGTCCACGACGTCGAACCCGGTGTGAATCAGCGGCCACAGCACGCTTCGTTGCGCAAGCGCCTCGGGGATTTTGGCAGCCAACCGACCGGCCTCCATCGCAAAGACCTGCTCGCGCATAGGACCGCGCAGCTGCGCCTCCAGACCGAGCGACAACGTCGCGATGCCCGGCTGGAACTCCGCGACCGCGGCGGCGATATCGATCGGGGCCTTGCGATGACGCAGCAACCACATCACGGCACGCTCGGCCATCGTTCGTAGTTCGAGGAACAGGTCCAGCTGCGCATCAAGCTTGACTGCGCCGCCGAGCGCATCCACTTGCTCCCACAGGTCGACGATGCCGAAGATGTCGCGCACCGCCACCCAGGCACGGGTGATCTCGACTACGCCGAGTCCGGTCTCTTCACTGAGTCGATGGTCGAACGAGATTCCCGACAGGTTGACCATCTGGTTGCACACCTGGGTCGCAACGATCTCGCGGCGGAGCCGGTGGGTGACGATCTGGTCGTGGAACTCGCGCTGCAGTCGCCCAGGAAAGTAGCGAATCAGATCCGGCTCGAGGTACGGGTCGTCGGGCAGGTCGCTGCGCACCATCTCGGCCACATTGGCGGTCTTCGTGTACGCCAACAACACCGAGAACTCGGGGGTGGCGAGACCGATGCCGGCCGACTGCCGTTCTGCTATCTGGCGATCGGTCGGCAGAAACTCCAATGCCCGGTTGAGCCAGCCTTCGCTCTCCAACGTGTTGAGGTACCGACTGTGCACGTTGATCATCGGTAGGGCCTGGCGACGGGCGATGGCGAGCGCCAACGTTTGTGCTCGGTTGTCGTCGAGCACCAGTTCGCCAACTTCATCGGTCATATCGGCCAACACCTCGTTGCGTTGGCCGAGGGTGAGCGCACCGCTCGCAACGGCGGCGCCGAGCGCGATCTTGATGTTGACTTCGTGGTCGCTGCAATCCACACCAGCCGAGTTGTCGATGGCGTCGGTGTAGATGAGGCCGCCAGCAAGGGCGAACTCCACACGCCCGCGCTGCGTGAAACCGAGGTTGCCCCCCTCCCCCACCATCTTGCAACGCAGCTCGACCCCGTTGACACGGAGGCCGTCGTTGGCGCGGTCACCCACATCTGCGTGCGTTTCGCTGGCGGCCTTCACGTAGGTGCCGATGCCACCGTTCCACAACAAGTCGACAGGCGCGCGCAGAATCGCGGAGAGCAATTCGTGTGGCGCCAACGACTGGCGATCGGTGCCGAGCCGCTTGCGCGCCTCCTCGGTGAGTTCGATGGTCTTCAGCGTGCGCGGGTACACGGCACCGCCGGTGGAGATCAGCGAGGTGTCGTAGTCGGCCCAGCTACTGCGTGGCAGCGCGAACAACCGCTGGCGCTCGGCGAACGACACCGCCGGGTCAGGGTTGGGGTCGATGAAAATGTGGCGATGGTCGAAGGCCGCGACCAGTTTGACGTGTGGCGACCGCAGAAGGCCGTTGCCAAACACGTCGCCACTCATGTCGCCGATGCCAACCACGCTGAGTTCGTCGCGATCAACGTCCTTGCCGATCGCTGCTGCGTGGCGGCGCACGCTCTCCCATGCACCGCGGGCGGTGATGCCCATCGCCTTGTGGTCGTAACCCACGCTGCCACCGGAGGCAAACGCGTCGCCCAACCAGAAGTCGTAGTCGGCAGCGATGCCGTTGGCGATGTCGCTGAAGGTGGCGGTGCCCTTGTCGGCGGCGACGACGAGATATGGGTCGTCACCGTCAAGGCGAACGGTCGCCGGTGGCGGCACGATTGCGTCGCCCACGATGTTGTCGGTGAGATCGAGCAAGCCGGCAATGAACTGGCAATAGCAGGCAACGCCCTCGGCGCGGAACTCATCAGCAGCGGCTGGTGGCCGCTTCAGCACGAAGCCGCCTTTCGCGCCCGTGGGCACGATGACTGCGTTCTTGACGATCTGGGCCTTCACCAGGCCCAACACCTCGGTGCGGAAGTCTTCGCGACGATCGCTCCAGCGAATGCCACCGCGGGCGATGCGACCATTCCGCAGGTGCACGCCTTCGACACGTGGTGAGCACACCCAGATCTCGAACAACGGTCGCGGCAGGGGCAGGTCGGGTACCTTGCTGCTGTCGAACTTGAACGCGATCACATCGCGGTACCCGGCGTTGGGACCAGGACGGAATGCGTTGGTGCGCACGGTTGCTTCGATGAGCGCCAGCAGCGCACGCAGCGTGCGGTCGTCGTCAAGGCTCAGCACCGCGTCCAGCGCCGCGATGATTCCGGCGCGAGCGACGCTGGCCTCGTCGGCCTCGATCTGGACGGCGTGCTCTCCTTCGCCGGGCATGAACCGGGCGGAGAACAGCTGCACGAGTTGCGCCGCAATGCCTGCGTGGCGCACCAACGTGGTTTCGATGTACTGCTGGCTGAATGGGAAGCCGATCTGGCGTAGGTATCGCGCATAGGCGCGCAACAGTTCCACCTGGCGAGCGGTGAGCCCGGCGCGCAGCACCAGCCGGTTCAACCCGTCGACTTCCACGGTGTTGTTGAACTCGGCGACGAAGGCG
>JANOYI010000107.1:0-24909 GCA_031428795.1 Ilumatobacteraceae bacterium
GATCGCGTTGCGACCGCCGCCGATGTGCATCACGACCGGCACGCCAGCCTCTTGCACCGCGGCCCACACCGGGTCGTTGTCCACGTGACTGGGCGAGCGACCCGACGACGTCGCGTGCGTCACCCACATCGCACCACACCCGAGCTCAAGCGCCTCGGCCAGCGACTTCAGCGAACGCTGCGGATCGTTCAGCGGTAGGAATCCGACGCCGACCAACCGCGGGTCGTGCGCGCAGAAGTCGCTCATCATCCGGTTGTGCGCAGCCGCACCGCCGTAGACCAAGTCGAGGTCGTCGGAGAACGCGAACAGGCCGAGCGAGAACGTCGAGAACACCAACTGGCTGGTGAAGCCCAGCAGGTCGAGCGCCTGCGACCGCTCGCCGCCATCCATCGCCCCCAGCGCCAACCAACCCTTCGCCGAGGCAATCACGTCCTGCGCCAACTCCGCCGTGCGCACCGGGTCGGCCATGCGCGCCTCGCCCTTCTGAATGGCCGAACCCGCACCCGCGCCACCGCGATCCAACACGGCAGTCAGGTCGGGCAGCAGCTCACGAGTCACCGAATCCGCTCGGTCGCGCAGCCAGTCCAAACCCTCCATGAGGTGGCTGTCCGCGTCGTAGATCGTGGGGCGGTGTGCGTACGCCACGGAGTCTCCAATCGTCGTGCGAGCGGCGGCGCTCGCAACGCCCAAAGTGTCGCGCACCGCAACCCACCGCCAGGACGTCAGGAGCGAGCGGGCTCGTGCGCCCAGCCCGTCTGTGTCACGGCATAGAGCTACGTACGTCTATGCCGTGACACAGACGCCGGCCGCTGGCCACCGCTTCTTCTCCCTCGCCTCACACGACCGCTGGCACGACATGCTCTCCCAGCACGCCACCATCAAATCCTTCGACACCTACCCACAACCCGGCGCCAACGATTGGCACTACCAGTTCGCCCTCCTGAAGGTCTGACGGTCCCGGCGATTCAGGGCTCACGGCCGCAACACTTGGGCGGTGAGTTTCTTGGGGGCCATTACGCAGAAGCTCTCTGTCACTAGTTCCCGCACCTCGTCCCAGTCGGTGTCGTCCGTCAGGACCATGCCCATCGCATCGCGGCCCCAGCCGAGCATGAAGAACGGATGGCCCGCGTTGCGCAGCACCTCCAGCTCCTCCCTGGCCGATCGGAACGAGAGCACGACGATCGGCTCTTCGTCGACGGCCGCTACGCCCAGCACATGCGCGAACGTGCGCTTGCGAACCATCCATCGTGTGCCCACCCAAGCAGCCTGCTCGTACCCCTCCGGCAGCGCGAGACACGCCGACCGCAGATGCGTCTCGATGCCCTCGGGCACGTCGTCGGTGTAGCGGCGCTTGGCGTCAACCATCGCCCGAGATTACGCCAGTCGACCTGCGGGCGGCTTCTGGTCGCGATTCGTTGCAACCATGCGGAACGAATCGCGACCAGAAACCCTGCAGCCTGCGGCCGCGCTAGCCGTGCTGCCATTCTTGAGCGCCGCCTCGATGGACGCAAGCCCTTCGTAGCCGGGCCGGAACCGAGCTGCAATGTTCACCGGCCGTGCTGCCTCGTTGGTCGAAGTCATGCCGTCGTTCTAGCCGACAGCTCTAGCCGACGTCGCAGCACTAGTCCTGATCTGGCGCGTCCGTAGCAGTCGCGGCAGCACCGTCGGCAGAGGGCGCGGACATGGCCGCCATCAGCCGGCGGCGCCACTCCACCGAGCACTTGTCGGCCTGCACGCTGACCAGGGTGGTCTGATCCAGCGGCAGAACACCGTCGAGCCGCTCGAGCATCAGCTTGTCTTCGGCCCCGATTGCGAGATCGAAGCGAATGATGTCTTCGGCCGCCACCGAGAAGTCGTCGTTGCGCCACACGACGAAGGTGAAGTACGACGTGACATCGTCGATGGGCGTCGACAGCAGCAGCAGGATGTGCTGCAAACCGGTGTGGTAGCCGATGGTGCTGCGCACATCGAACGGGAGACGAAAGCCGGAGCTCATCGTTCGCTCGACAACGGCAGCCGATTGCCCGCTGGCCAACGAGCCCGCTGAAGTGTTGTTGGCCAGCACCGAGTACTCGTAGCCGAACCACCCCGAATCCAGCTCCACCAGCTCCACTTTCGGAACACGAGTGTCCTGCCCGCCGCCGAACGTGTTGACGTGCACCCAAGGGAAGTGAGCGATGTCCAAGAAGTTGTCGGTCATGCGCGTTGCCGACGTCTGCCACACATCGACCGGCGTGTTGATGCGACGGAACGCTGGATCGGCATCCTGCGGAATCACTGGCAGCTCACTCGTCGGCGCTCCGATACACAGAAACACCAGGCCGTACTTCTCGGTACTCGCAAACGTCTTGAGATGCGCTCGCGGCGGGGGCGGCACACTCTCAGCCGACGACGGCACATCCACACACCGGCCGTCGTCACCGAACGACCACCCGTGGTACGGGCACGTCAAGCACCCGGCGGCGTTGATACGGCCCAACGACAGCGGCGCTTCACGATGCGGGCAGCGATCCGGAGCGGCAACGATGTCACCGTTGGGCGCGCGGTACAGCACCACGGCAACACCCAGCAGCGTGACCGACACCGGCGCGCCGCCCACGTCAATACTGCGCGCCGCCGCGTACCAAGAGTTGCGCAGCATTTCGTTTGAGGAAAGACCGATTGTCGGCATGTTGTGGCAACCTTTACTGATGGGGCACGAGGCCGGAATATTGGTACGGGGTGGCGACGTCGTCACCATGGACGCAGATCGAACGGTGGTGCGCGACGGGGCGGTGCTGGTGCAAGGCACCCTGATTGCAGCCGTTGAATCGTTCGAAACCTTGCGGCGCGCGCACCCGCAGGCCGTGGTCATCGGCGGCGCTGAGGCAGTGGTGACGCCCGGCTACATCAACGCCCATCAGCATGTCACCGGCGACCGGCTGATTCACTCGTGCATTCCCGATGCCATCGACTCGCAGGACGCAATTTTCGGGTGGGCGGTTCCGGTGCACGGCGCCCACACCGGCGACGACGACGAGTTGTCTGCGATGTTGGCGTGCATCGAGGCCGTCACCAACGGCATCACCTGCACGGTCGAGGCAGGCACGGTTGCGCACCCGCGCCGCGTTGCGGCGGGCATCCGACGGGTGGGCATGCGAGCCACCATCGGCCAATGGGGTTGGGACGCGGACGGCGTGCCTTTCGCTGCGCCGGCCAACGAAGTGCTGGCCCGCCACACACAACTGCTGGACGAATTGCCTGCCGGCGACCTGGTGGAGGCGTGGGTGACGCTCGTTGGCCACGACCTGATGAGCGACGAGCTGGTGGCGGGTGCCAGCGAGCTGGCCCGCGAACGCCAGACCGGCCTCACGTTCCACCTCTCGCCGCACAGCGGCGACCCGACCAGCTACCTCGCTCGCACCGGCTACCGGCCGTTCGTGCATCTCGACCGGTTGGGCGCGCTGGGCCCACACGTGCTGGTTGCGCACGGCGTGCATCTCGACGAAGAAGAGTTGGATGTCGTCGTGCGCACCGACACCGCGATCGCCTCGTGCCCATGGGCGTACCTGCGCCTGGCGCAGGGCTACACCGCGGCGGGCCGACACGGTGAACTGCTGACCAGCGGCGCCCGCATCGGGCTGGGCTGCGACTCTGAGAACGCTGGCGACGCGGTCGATATCCTGCGCGCTGCCGCACTCTTCATCGGCCTGGCTCGCGACCGTGCGTGCGACCCGTTCAGCTTCACGGCTCACGACGGGTTGGCGCTGGCCACCATCGGCGGCGCCGCCGCGATCGGTAAGGCGAGCTCGATCGGGTCGCTGGAAGTCGGCAAGCAAGCCGACATCGTGGTGCACGACACCACGGGCCCGCAGTGGCTGCCGCGCAGCACCGACGTGGTGCTGCAGCTGATCTGGGCGTCGGATGGGCGCTCGGTCAGCGACGTCATCATTGCCGGCAAGCCGGTCGTTCGCGACGGCAAATGCATCACAGTGGACGTTGACGCGCTGCGCGGCGAGGCCAAATCTCGGCGTGACTTTTTCCTCGCGGCGCATGGATAGATAGTAACCGATTCGTCGCCGCCAATGGTCAGACCATCAGTCCATCTTTGCTAGGGTGTCAGGCGTGCAACCGAACACTTTGATCTTCGTCGACTTCCCGTCAGATGACGTGGAAGCATGTGCCCGCTTCTACCACGACGTCATGGGATGGGAGGTCGAAGGTCGCCCCGCCGGCGTCTTCCACCGCGGCGTCCCCGGTGGCTTCTTCCCTCTCGAAGACGGGTCGCCCTCCACCGTCGGCAACCTGCATGTCGGGTTTAGCGACGTCGCCAATTCGCGACCGCACCCCGACCCCGCCGGCGTCGACCCTCGCCACCTCAGCCGCAGCGGCCGCGGCGTGCGCATCTGGATTCTCGTCAGCGACGACGACACCGAAGATGCCATCCTCGACCGCGCAGAACAGCACGGGGCCACCATCTTGTGGCGCCACCACTGGTGGGCCGAGTTCAACGGTTTCAACGGCGCCTTCGAAGACCCGTGGGGCACCACGGTGGTCATGTGGAGCAAGGGCGGGGACAACCCGCAAATTCCGGAGGGATACACCAGTGAGTGACATCGAACAGGAACGCCGCCGCCCAGGCAGCATGCGCTGGACGCACATCGCGCTGCCGGCCACCGACATCGATGCGACGATCAATTGGTACGAGAGTTACACCCCGTTGCGCCTCCTCGACCGTCGCGAAGACGCCGATGGTTATGGCGCCTGGTTGGGCCACCCGGACCAAGGGGACAAACCGTTCATCCTCGTGCTCGTCAGCTTCTTCCGGGATCAGGCCAAGGGACCGCAGCCGATCATGGCGCCCTTCGCGCACATTGGTATGGAGATGCCCACGAAGGCTGACGTCGATGCAATCGCCGAGAAGGGCCGAGCCGATGGTTGCCTGGTCTGGGAGCCGCAGTGGATGCCAGACCCCATTGGGTACATCTGCGCCTGCACCGACCCCGATGGCAACATGGTCGAGTTCTCGTACGATCAGGGTGTCTACGAGAAGGCGCAAGAGGTGTGGGGCGCATGAGCCCTGCGCAGGTGTGTGCGGCGTACCTTGCCTCATTCGCCAGCGGCCTCCCCGAGCGTGTGACCGCGTTGGTCACCGATGACTTCGTCAACGACCACACTGCGGCATTGGGCAGCGGGTGCGTCGGCAAGACCGAGTACGCGCAACGGGTACCAGGCTTCCTGGCTTCGATGCCCGGGCTGCGCTACGAGGTCGAGGAACTCATCGCCGAGGGCGACCGCGTCGCTGCTGCCTACACACTCCACACGCACGTCAACGGCCACGACATCGCGGTGCGTGGCATGATGCGTTTCCGCGTGGAGGGCGACCTCATCGCCCATCGCACGGACTACTGGGACAGCCTGGTCTTCCAACAGCAAGCCGGGTTGGTGTGACCGCGTCCACCCCAATCCCGACTCGCGTGTTGGGCCTCAGCGGCATCGAGGTCAGCACCCTGGCCTTTGGCACGATGATGTTCGGCCGCTGGGGCAACACCGACGTCCACGAGTGCCATCAAATGGTCGACAGGGCACGTTCCGCCGGGATCACGCTGTTCGACACGGCCGACATGTACGACGACGGTGCCTCCGAGACCATCCTGGGCGAAGCGCTGCGCGGTCACCGCGATGAAGTGGTGCTGGCCACCAAGGTCGGCAACCCGATGGGCGGCGACCTGCAGCGCAGCGGCCTGACCCGCCGATGGATCGCGCAGGCCTGCGACGACAGTCTGCGCCGGCTGCAGGTCGACCACATCGACCTCTACCAAATGCACCGTCCAGATGCGGCGACGCCCATCGACGAGACCCTGCTCGCCCTCGACGAACTGGTTCGCGCGGGCAAGGTGCGCTCCATCGGCACGTCCACGTTTTCGCGTCAGCAGATCGAAGAGATGCAGGCACGGGCCGCCGCGTTGGGCACCGTGCAACCAACCAGCGAGCAGCCGCCTTACTCGGCGCTTGCTCGGGGCATCGAGGCCGAGGTGTTGCCTGCCTGCGAACGCAACCAGCAAGGCGTGCTGGTGTGGGCGCCGCTGAATGGCGGATGGTTGACCGGCAAATACCAGAGCGAGGTCGACGATGCAGCGTCGCGTGCCATGCGCCAACCCGATCACTTCGACCACGGGCAGCTGGCAATCCGAGCCGAGAAGCATGCACTGGTGGACGCGCTCACCCAGGTCGCCGCCGACGCAAGCATGTCGCTGAAGCAACTTGCGCTCGCATTCGTGCTGGACGACCCGCGCATCACTGCCGCCATCATCGGGCCACGCACGCTCGCTCAGTTGGAAGATCTGGTGACGCTTGGCCCGCTCGTCCTGCCGGCAGGCGTGCGCCAACTGATCGATGACATCGTGGCCCCCGGCCGCAACGTGAACCCTGCCGACGCCGGCTAGATCATCGGGTATTTGGCCTTATCGGGGAGGCCCGAACGGGCTGTGATCGACTCCCCCATTTGCTGCGCATCGGCCCACAGCTTTGCTTCGTCGATGGTGGTGCAATGCCCGTCTTCCACCACCACCTTGCCGTCGACCAGCACGGTGTGGACACCGCGCCCGTCGGCCGACCAGACCAGCTGATTCATCACGTTGAGCAACGGCCTCCACTCGGGCCGATCCGTGTCGTGCAGCACCAGGTCGGCCTTGTGGCCTGGAATCAGCGCGCCGATTTCGTCGTCCAGCAACATCGTGCGAGCACCGCCGAGCGTGGCCATCTCATAGGCCTTCTCGGCCGGGAACATTTGCGGGTCCATCCGCGCATCTTTGAACAGGCCGGCAACGAGGTAGGTGGCACGCATCAGGTCGCTGTAGTTGGACGCGTTGTTGCCATCGGTGCCGATGGACACGTTGATGCCGCGTTGCACCATCTCCGGGAACTTGCCCACCTGCGTGACCCCATAGCTGACCTTCAAGGCAGTGGTCGGGCAGTGCACAACGCTGGCGCCTGACTCGGCGATGACCGCCAGCTCGGCGTCGTCGATCCGCACGACGTGAGTCATAGCGACATTGCGATCCAGTACACCGATCTCCGCAAGGTGCACCATCGGCCGCTGACCGAACTCGGCGATGAAACCATCCGGGTCCAACTGGGCGGGCGACATGTGGAACGACATACCCACACCGTGTTCATCGGCCAGCGCCTTGGCCGCCTTCCACAGCGGGTCACTGCTGGTGGTGTGCCCGACAAGGATGCTCCAGGCGCCGATGCGACCGTCGGCGTGCGAGCGGTGATTCACGAGCTGGTGTTCCAGATGGGCGATGGCAGCGGCGGTGGACTGGCGATACACCGACGGCTCGGGCGGAAGGTCCCACACCCACCGACCAACTCGGCCGCGGATACCCACCTCGACCAGTCCGTCGATCACCTCATCGAGGTATCGAATTGTGCCGGCCTCCAGGAAGGTAGTGGTGCCCGAGCGCAACATCTCGACCGCGGCCAGCTGCCCCGACGTGCGCTCCTCGGCGGCGTCGTGCACGGAGTACAGCGGACACAGCCACTCGAAAACGTTCTCGACGAACGGCGTGTCGTCTGGGACGTACCCGCGCGTCAGCGGTTCACCGGTGATGTGAATGTGTGTGTTGACCATGCCCGGCGTGACCACGAACCGGTCGCCGCCAATCGTCCGCGCCGCTGTGTAGCGAGCGCTCAAGTCACTGGCCTTGCCGACATCAACGATCGTGTTGCCGCTCACCGCGACCGCTCCGTCGCGAATGATGTCGCGGTGGGCATTCATGGTGACGACCTGACAGCCTCGAATCAGCACATCAATAGTGATCGGTGCAGTGGTTTCGGTCATGACACTTCCTCCGTGACTCGGCGCTCGGCCGGTGATGAAACCCGCTGTCGCGAAGCGACATAGACATGGGTGAAACCAATCGGTTCCAGCAGGCGCACGTTGCAGAAACCCACATCGCGCAGCCAACCGCACACCTGAGCGTTCGTCAGCATGCGCCCGCGCTCGGTGTTGGCGAGCATGGTGAGTCCCATCTGCACGCCGAACGGATTGTGCTTGCGTTCGTTGTCCGCGAAGTAGTCCACGATCAACAACTCACCCTCGGGGCGCAGTGCGTCGAAGGCACGCTGCACCAGTGCACGGGCGCCGGCGTCACCCTCGGTCCGGCAGATGTTTCCGAGCACCACGACGTCGAACGAATTCGGCTCCAGCGCGATGTTGTGAAAGTCACCGGCGAGCAACTGGACACGGTGCATCAGATCGCGTTCGCCAAGCGTGCGCTCGGCCAGGTCGATCACACCCGGCAACTCGTTGATCACCGCCGTGCTGTCATTCGACTGTTCGAGCACGGCAATCGACCATGGCGCACGGCCAGCGCCAAGATCAAGGACGCGCAAGCCAGGCCGTCGCGACCAACCGAGCCGAAGCCCGAGCCGGCCGGCAGCACGCAGTTGCGTCGCGAACGTTGCCTCCACCAGCGGCCCGTAGAAGGCAACGGGGTCGGCCTCGATCGGCTGGCCAACACGGCCGGTGCGAATGGTGTCAGCCAGTCGCTCCCAGTTGGCCAACGGGCCAGGCGCAACCCGAACCAGCGACGCCATCGACGCAGCGCCATCCGTGCACAGGTATCGCTCGGCCGTCTCTGTCAGCTCGTACACATCGTCGACTTGGTCCAAGAAACCGAAGCTGACGAGTGCGTCACAGAGGTGGCCAAGGTGCTCCACCGAAACCGACAGGCGCTCGGCGAGTGGCTCGATGCGAGTTGGGCCCTGGCGTTGAATCTCGTCGAACACGTCGAGCTCGATAGCTGCAACAAGTGTCCAGTACGAACCGAATCCCTGAATGATCGACCACACCGGACCCGAGGGCGGTGGCTTGAAGTCGCGCCACGGCCTGCCGGCATGAGCCATCGTGTGGCTCTTCTTCAGCTCCGGGTAGGGAGAGTCGGCGCTCATGGTTCGAGCAGTATCTTCCCGAAGAAGTCCGAGCGCATCATCTTGTCCTGCGCCTGCGCAGCTTCCTCGAGCGCGAACACACTGTCGACCGGCGAATGGAACTCGTTGCTGGTGTAGACCGACCAGGCATCGGCGAACTCGCTGTAGCGGTACGGGTCAGAGCCGCGGATCTGGATTCCCATGTGGAACAGATATCCGAGTGAGTCGATGGTGGCTTGATCGCCGGTCGTGTTGCCGCACGTGACCAGGCGCCCACGCGGCCGCAGCGAGAACGTCGACGCAGACCACAGCGCCGGCCCGACGTGGTCGAGCACCATGTCCACCCCGACGCCGTTGGTGACGTCACGCGCCCAGGCCGCCACGTCGCCGGTGCGATTGTTGAACACGTGATGAGCGCCAAGTTCTACCGCACGATCGCACTTCAATTCGCTGCCCGCTGTGGCCAAAACCGTCGCTCCGGCATGAAGGGCCAGTTGGATGGCTGCCGTCGAGACGCCGCTGCCGGCAGCGTGCACCAGCAACGTCTCCCCCGCGGTCAGCCCGCCGATATCGAACAGGGCATGCCATGCCGTCGCCCACGCGCTGGGAAAGCAGACCGCGTGATGCCACGACATCGAATCGGGAACGAGATGAACGTGCGTCTCTGGCGCAAGACAGCGCTGGGCATACCCACCGGCGACGGTCGCACCGATGACACCCAGTTCGCCATAAAGGTCACCCATGCCCGCAAGGCGCGAACCGGAAGGCACCTCGGACAGCGATGGATCAACAACCACACGGTCGCCCACCCGAACGCGCGACACGTCCGAGCCGACTGCACTGATGACACCCACGACATCCATTCCGGCAATGTGCGGCAGCGTCATACCCGGCATCGTGAACCAGCCGTTGCGTTGCACCACGTCGAGGTGATTCAGTGCTGTGGCGGCGACGTCGATGACCACATCGTTGGGGCCAGCGTCGGGGTCTTCGACGTCGGTGTACTCCAACACCTCCGGGCCACCAGGTTGGCGAAACAGCATGGCTTTCACGACGACATGACTTTCACGACGATGTGACGTTCATGAGAAGGGTCTCCTGTGATGTAGATGAACGGCGCGACGGCGTCGCTATGCCAGGCCGCGCACGAACGGCTGAGCCAGCGCACGCGGTTGACGTGAGCGGGTGGCGAAGATCGCTGTCACCGTGAGCGCTACGACGTACGGCAGGCTGGCCGCAAGTTGCGGGTTGATGCGATGCCCCAGCACCGGCAGCGTCAGCTGGACGGCGAAGAAGTACCCGAACAACGCACACCCGATGATGGTGCCGCGCAGAGTCCAGCCACCGAAGATCACGGCCGCAATGGCGATGATGCCCTTCAAGCCGACGTGGCCCGCCTCGTAGCCAGAGATTGAGATCTGGCCGAGCACCAGCACCCCGCCGCCGAGGCCGGCGCAGGCACCTGCGACCATGATCGACTCTCGGCGCCGGCGGTTGACATGGATGCCCGACACATCCGCCGCCTGCGGACTGTCGCCCACGGCGCGCACTTCCAGACCCCAACGGGTGCGGAACACCAGCCACCATGCCATCGGAACGACAGGCACGATCAGGTACATCGGCCACGGTTGCCCGAAAAATGCACCACCCACGAAGGGGATCTCCGAGAGCAACGGAATTTTGGTTGGCTTGACGACGCTGGTCTCCGCCTTCCAGCGACTGTCCAGGAACAGGGCCAGACCGAGCACGAAGAGGTTCAGCGTCAGCCCGACGACGAATTGATCGATGGTCAGATGGTGGCTGAGATGCGCCTGGACGAGCGCCACCACGACACCAGCGATCACACCCACCGCGAGCGATATCGGCACCGCATCCGTGACGGTGAACACGGCAGCCGACGTGTACGCCCCGCCGATCATCATCGCCTCGATGGAAATGTTGAGCGTTCCAGCCTTCTCCGCCACCCACTCACCAGTCGCCGCGAACGCCAACACGATGGCGAACCTGACCGCTGAGTTGTACATGGCCTCGGACGTGAGCACATCGCCGAGCACGTTGAACACGGAGGCGATCATGCCGTTGCCCCCATGATGACTGTCGGCTCCTCAGCTGCCGCGGCAGCGGGTGGTGGCGACAACCGCCGACGTTGAACCGCAGCGACCGCGGGCGGAACCAGCAGCGCGAGCACCAGCAGCGCACGCACGACATCGACGATCGATCGCTCGACTCCGGTGGCAGCGAGAAAGCCCGAGCCGGTGCGCAGCGAGGCGAAGATGAAGGCAATCGGCAGGCAGACCATCGGCCGGTTGCGAGCAACCAGTGCCACCAACAACCCCTCCCACCCAACGCTGTTCGCGAAGCCGGGCGTATAGCGATAGTTGGCAGTACCGCCAGCCAACATGGCGGCACCGGCAAGCCCGGCCATCGCACCGCTGATTGCGAGCGCCGCGGCGCCGGCCATGACGACCGGAACGCCGATGCGTTGCGCCGTGCGCGGATTACGGCCCAGCACAGTCAGGCGAAAACCCCACACCGATCGGTGGAGCAGCAACCCCACTGCGATCGCAAGCAGTACCGAGACCGGCACCGACCACGGGAACTCGTTGCCGAAGATGCGCACCTGACCGATTCGCGTGGCACTGTCGAGCTGAGCGCTGGTCTGCACGCGATTCGGCTTGTTCGGATCAGAATCCAACAGCAGAAAGGTTCGGGTCAGCAGGTAGCCCGTGGCCTGCGCTGCGATGAACACCAGCAGCAGGGTGCTGATCACCTCGGGCACTTTGCGCCAGTAGCGCAGCAGCGCGGCGATGCCAGCCCACAACGCTCCGCCCAAGAAGCCGGCCGCGATCGCGAGGACCAACACGAATGGACCGCTGCCGCGTGTGGCGACGATTGCAGCGCACGCAGCGCCGACCGCCAGCTGGCCTTCCTGGCCAATGTTGACCAGGCCAGCACGAGTGGAGATGATGGCCCCGAGTGCCACGATCAAGAGTGGCGCTGCCTCGGCCAATGTGCCACCCCACCTGCCCGGGTTGCGGATGCTGCCATCGAGTAGCGCGCTGAGCACCTTGCGCCATGGTCCGCCGGTGATCGCGATCAGCCCTGCCGAGAGGGACAGGGCCACCGCAATCGACACCACGTACATGCCGGTGAGCTTCACGCCTCGTCGTATTGTCGCTGCATCAGGCGTGCGCATGGTTCTCCCCCGTTGGGTCGTCTGTTGTCGCCATCCCGCCAAGCAGAAGGCCAAGGCGTTCCGGCGTGGCGTCGGCCCGGTCGAGCTGGCCGATGACGCGGCCGCGTGACAGCACGATGATGCGATCCGAGAGGTCGAGAATCTCCTCGAGTTCGGTCGAAATGAGCAGCACCGCGATGCCCGACTCGGCTGCAGCGCGAAGGCGACCCGTCATGTATTCGATGGCACCGACGTCGAGCCCCCGTGTGGGCTGCGCCGCCACCAGCACCTTGGGCTGGCTGCTGAGTTCGCGGGCGAGGACCACGCGCTGCTGGTTGCCGCCCGACAGGCTGCCGAACGGGGCCGAATAGCCAGCACCTTGGATATCGAATTCAGCCATCAGTTGCTCCGCGGTGCGCCGGATGCGAGCACGATTGATGAAACCGAAGCGCGAGTGCGAACTGACCCGATCGATGAGCAGGTTGTCGGCGACCGACATGTAGAGCACGCACCCCGAATCGTGCCGGTCCTCAGGAATGACCGCCACACCGCTGCGCGCCATCGACCCTGCGCGACCAGTTCTGACCCTGCGACCATTGATACTGACAAACCCACCATCGAGCTCGATCAGGCTGGACAGTAGGTCGCCGAGTTCGCGTTGCCCGTTGCCCTCCACGCCGGCGACGCCGACGATTTCACCGGCGCGAACAGTCAGCGACAGGTCGTCCAGCACCGCGACCCCGTGATGCTCCAATTGTGCGTTCTCGATCGAGAGCACCACTGGTCGGTCGTCAGCAACAATCGGCCTGGCCACCGGAGCAGAAGCACCATCCGTCTCGCGCAGCACGGCGGCGGCGCCGAGCGCAGTGGCGCTGGCCCGCAACGACACCTCGCGCCCGACCATCGAACGGGCAAGTGCGGAGGCGGTCGCGTCGGCGGTGTTGAGCTGGTCCACCACGCGGCCCTGGCGCATGATGGTGACCTTGTCGGTGGCGTGCAAAATTTCAGCCAGCTTGTGGCTGACAAGTGCGACAGCACGCTGCTCGCGAGCGACCACATCTCGCAACGTGCGGAACAGTTGTTCACTCTCGGCAGGGGTGAGCACCGACGTCGGCTCGTCGAGAATCACGATCTTTGGGTCACGACGCAGGCACTTGATCAACTCGACGCGCTGCCGCAAGCCTGCGGACAGCTCGCCCACACGCCGGTCCGGGTCGATGGCGAGCCCGTAGTGCTCAGCCGTCTCCGCCACCTGCCGGCGCGCTGCGCTGCGGTCCAGCCGCCGGTGGTCGCCGAGGACCACGTTCTCCCACACGGTCAGCGATTCGACCAGGCTGAGATGCTGGTGGACCATGCCGATTCCAAGCTCAGCGGCCGTCTGCGGATCGTGGATCACGGTCTCGCGACCGGCAACGAACGCCGAGCCGTTGTCGGGCTGGACCAGCCCGATCAAGATCTTCATGAGGGTGGATTTACCAGCGCCGTTCTCACCGAGAATGCCGTGAATCTCACCCGGTAGCAGCTGCAGGTCGACGCTGTCGCACGCGACGACAGGGCCGTAGCGCTTGGTGATCGACGAGAGCCGAACGGCCGGGGTGGATGCGGTTGCACCCACCCCGACCATCGGAATTTCCAAGGAGGACAACCTCAGCCGCCCGAGTAGGCCTGGCCCTTGATTGCGCCGAACTGCTCGGCGAAATCGCCCGCTGCGATCTGGGCATACACGTCGTCCATCGCAGCCTGCTGCTCTGGGGTCGGGTCACAGATCTCAGCGCCCGGCTCGGGATCGATACCCACGCGGAACACGCGGATGTCGCCTTCGCTGAAGGTGCCGGCAACGATCTCCTTGAAGATCGTGTCGATGTAGTCGCCGCCGTCGAAGCGCACCTGGATCTGGTAGTCGAGGTCGGTGCGTTCGCATGCGCCCGAGGAGCCGGCCGACATCGTGATGATGCCTTGTTCATTGGCTATCTTGACCAACGGCTCGTGTGCGCCGCCCAGGTACGGGTACACCGCGTCGGCACCATTCGTGATGGCACCGTTCAATGCTTCGGTGGCACCAGCGGTGTTGTCGAAGTCGAACGGGAAGCCACCGGTCGGGATGTACGTCATGGTGTACGCGGGGTCGACTGCCTGCAGACCCAGCTCGTAGGCCAGGTGGGCCTCCTTCTCGAAGTTGAGGTCACAGCAGCCAATGAAAGCGGCACTTTCGCCGCCAGCAGCCTGCATCAGCAAGCCCGTGGCGTAGCCAGCGGTGTAGCTGATCTCCGACGAGTCATCCTGGCTCTGCGCGAGGCCCGGGTTGGCCGGGTAGCCAGCCCCACAGTTGCAGTACCAGAAGATGTCGGGGTACTGCTCGATGAGATCCGAGAGCGGGTCGGCGATTTCGCTGGCACCGACCAGAATGACGTCGACGTTCTGCTCGGCCAAGTTGGCCAGCTCGGTAGCGGCGTCTTCGGTCGTGATGTTGTCAACCACGATCGGCTCCTCGAAACCGTTGTCCGACGAGATGGTGATGGCCTTGTCGACCAGCGCCTGGTAATAGCCGCCGTCGTCACGGGGGCCAGCGGCAGCGATGCCGAAGACGACCTTTCCGTCTCCGTTGGCATCCAGATCGAGCGTGCCTTTCGTCGTGTCGGTTGGTGCCGTGGTTTCCTCCGGCGCCGTGGTTTCTTCCGGTACGGTGGTTTCGTCCGGTGCAGTGCTCTCGGCCGGCGTTGTGCTGGCGCTGTCGTCGTCGGAACCGCATGCGGCAGCGACAAGTGTGAGGGCGGCGAACGCCGCAATGATCATTGGTTTGGTTCTCATGGTTCTCCCCCGAGGGTGTCGTGGTGTGTGTCTTCGGCTGCTTCAACGCCGTCGCCGGCGCGGTCTTCATGTCATGGAGCATCGGTCGGGCCCCTCGTCACCCCCTCAGCTCGTCGACAATGGACTTCTTGTGGCGGTAGGCGTGAGCGATGGGTTCTCCCTCGCTGAGCGCACGTGCCACGAGATCTTCCGCCGCTTCATAACGAACGGCCGCCTGCAGCACGGCGTCGATAAGTGCCGCCGGCACGCGCACGCAGCCGGTTGCATCGAGCACGATCATGTCGTCGGCCGCCACTTCCACGCCCTGCACTGAAACCGCGGCCCCGACGTTGGCGAGGTGCGCCTTCCCGTTTGGCCCTGCGACGGACTCGCCGACGGCGTAGACGGGCAGGCCCAGGCCTGCCATCTCAGGACGATCGCGAACGAAGCCGTCCACCAGCACGGCGGTCGCACCCTGCTGTACCGCGGCTTGCGCGAGGATGCCACCCCAGACAGCACCGGGCACTGCGGTTGCACCGGCCAAGACCAGCACGCGACCGGTCAGATCTGCCGACAGCACGTCATAGATGCCGGTGAGACCGGGGCCGTCGGTGTCGGCGGTGAGCGTGAGCGTGAGTGCCCGACCGGCGGCCGGCACCTGCGCGCCAACGACCGGGAGCAGCGGCGGCGTCAACCAGCCGTCGTGGCCCCACAAGGCCAGCACGTCAGCAATCGCCGAGACCGACGGCAGCGACGCTGCGTTCGTGGTGTTCGTTTGATTCGTCTGGTTGGTTTGCATCGTCACGATGTCGGCCAGTTCCGTCGATACCGGTCAACCAGCCACTTGTTGAACTGGATGTGGCTGGCCTCCTGCCACGAGTAGCGACCGCGGGCAGCGAACCGGCTTTCCATGCCGCGCTGCACCTTGGTGGTCGCGTCCTGGTCCTGCTGCACGAACACCTGCACGCCGGCGTCACTGATGGCGAAGAGGTGATCGAACATCGGGTGCGTCAGTGCGGTCGGGTGAAATAGGTAACCGATTTCGACGTCGATGGTGCCGGCCGACTTCGGCCGCACGATGAAGAAGAAGGCTTGGTCGGGTGCCGTTCCGAAGCACAGCGTCGGCGGCATCAGCGCGAACGTCGAGCGCCAGCGCTCCTCCTCGGTGAGGTCGGGGAACACCGGCATCAGCGCCTTGGTGGTGGCGTTGAAGCCACCATCGATGTGCGTGTACCCGTTGGTGCGGAAGATCACGTTGGACGACGGCGTCCACTCCACCGGAAAGGCAGCCAGCTCGCTGGGGCAAAAGTCTTGGATGGTGTGGTGCAGCTTGTTGGCGTGGTAACCGTCGTTGAAGTTCTCGAACATCACCTTCCAGTTCCACGGCAGGTCGGTGAGGGTGAAGGTGCCTGGACAGAACGCGTTCTCCAGGTCGTAATGCTCGATGTAGGGCTCGTACGAGGCGAGGGTGGGGGCCAGCGGCGCTGCACTCACATCGAAGTGCACGAACACGAAGCCGTGCCACAGCTCCACGCCCAATCGCGGCAGCGGGAAGTCCTTCTTCTCGAAGCCCTCGGTGCGCTCCATCGCCGGCGCACCCAGCAGCCGGCCGGTGAGGTCATAGCTCCACAGGTGGTACGGGCAGGTGAACTTGGTGCAGTTGCCTGCGTCGTCGGCCACCTGCATGCCGCGGTGCTGACAGATCGCGGAGAACGCGTGTACCGCGTTGTCCTTGGCGCGGGTGACAATGATCTGCTCGCCGTTGGTGGTGGTCGTGAAGTAGTCCCCGACGTTGGGAATGCGGCTGGCCAGACCGACGCACTGCCACTCGGCCGCGAACAGCGCTGACCGTTCGAAGGCCAGGAACTCCTCGGACGTGTAGATCTCCGTCGGAAGGGTGACGGCGGTCGCGACGTCGGTCACCGACGTCGCGAACGAGCTGAGGAGCTCGGCGGTGAGAACGGTCATGTGAGCGCGCCCTTTCTGTCATCGATGGTGCCGTTGATCGGTTGCTCCGCGTTCGGGTCCCGAAGCAGGAACTTGCGGATCTTGCCGACGCTGGTGCGCGGCAGTTCGTCAACAAGCGTGATGTCGTATGGCCGTTTGGCCTTCGCCAGTCGTTGCGCGCACCATTCGTGCAACTCGTCGATCGACGGCGGGTGCGTGTGGTCGGCGGCGACAACGAACCCAACCGGTACCTCGTCGCGGATATGGTCGGCGCGCCCGACGACTGCGGCTTCGAGCACGCCGGGGTGCGCGCAGAGCACCTGCTCCACTTCCACGGTCGAGACATTCTCCCCGGCCACCTTCAGCACGTCGGCGCGCCGCCCGTCGAACCGGTACCGGCCCGACTGGTCGCGCACTGCGCGATCCCCGGTGAGGAACCATCCGTTGCGGAATGACGCCGTGGTCGTTGCCGGATCGTCGAGATAGCCAGCAAACAGTGTGACGCCCACGGTTCCGCGGACGACGATTTCACCGACCTCACCATGCACTGTCGAGGTGCCGTCAGCACGTTGCACATCAACTTCACATCCGTCGGTGGCGAACCCCATCGACGATGCCAGCTGCCCGGTGGCAGGCTCGGTGAGCACCGCTGGAATGGTCTCGGTCATGCCGTAGAGCTGGCGAGGACGACAGCCGAGCAGCGTGCTCAACACCTCGAACTGATCGTCGCCGATGTTCATGGCGTACCAGCAGTGCTCCACAACCAGGCCATTTACGGGCGACGCGCCGCGGCTGAGGATCATGCGGATCGGCGCCGCGAACAGGCTGGCGTGGGTGGCTGCGTGCTGTGCTGCCTGCGCAAGGAATCGGCTCGCCGAGAATGTGTGCATCAGAGCAACCGAGGCGCCCGCCCAGATGGCCGACGCGATGCTGTAGTACTGAGCGTTGGCGTGGAACACCGGTAACACAACGAGCTGGCGGTGTTGCGGGCCGAGGCCAGCCGCGGCGGCCATGGTGGCACCGGCAAACGCGTAGTTGGCTTGAGTGATCTCCACCCCCTTGGGCGCACCGGTGGTACCGGAGGTGAACATCACCGCTGCTCGGTCCGTCAGCATCGGCTGTGGCCATCGCTCGCAGGTTGCGGAGCCGAACCCGGCCAGCACTACGTCGGCCTCGTCAACTTCCACGACCGCAAGCGTGCCAGCCGCTGCCGCATAGGTGGCGGCGCGTTCGGTCGAACAAAAGCCGATGACTGGCGATGTGCGACCAATGTGCCCTGACAACTCAGCTGCGGTGCCCATCGGGTCGGACGGCACGATCCACGCGCCCAGGTTGACGGCGGCCAGCCAGACGGCAACGAAAGCCGGGCAGTTGGTCAACGCAAGATGCACTGCGGCACCGGGCACTACGCCGTTCTCGCTCAGCAACTGTGCGGCTCGAGCGACAATACTGTTGAACTCGCCGTAGCTCCACTCGGTGACGGTGCCGTCTGGGCCTTCGAAGATCAGGAACGGCGCGTCCGGGCTGCGTCGCACTGCGCGACGCCAGCTCTCGGCGAACGTGATCGCTCCCGTCCACTCGGGCATGTCAGTCCGCCACGGCCAATGCTTCGGCAACTGCGCCGTAGCCGCCGCCGCCGGGCAGGTCGAGGCGCACCATGTCGCCCGGCTGCAGGGTGATCCGCGCTTGTGTACGGACTGGCTCGCCGTTAACGGTGAAGGCGCCGGCCGCACCGGGCTCGCCACCGAAAATTCCTAACGGCGCATCGACCAAGCGCGATGTGACCGCGTTGAGCTCCCACGTCTGCTCCGTGTCGACCGTGAACTCGATCGTCTGGCCCAGTCCGCCGATCTGCTGTCCGTTGCCACCACTACCCATCCGCAGTGATTTCTGCACGAAGTGAATCGGCGCTGACGCCTCCACTACTTCGACAGGAACTGCGGCGATGCCGGTGGGGTACGAGCAGGCCGAGAGCCCAGACTTGGTGGCGCGAGCTCCCACTCCGCCGGCGTAGGTGAACATCGCTGTGATGAATGGTCGATTGTCGGGATACTTGCCGCTGACCTGCATTGTCCAGACAGCGCCCGAGCCCTCGGCCATGGCCTGCAGTGGACGAATCTGGGCAAGCGCCTTCAGCAACGCATTCGGCAGGAACATCCCCACGACGTGGCGCGCCGTGCACGGTTGCGGTGAGACCGCGTTGACGATGGACCCCTCGGGTGCCTCCATCTTGATCGGGGCGAGGCTGCCGTGGTTGTTGGGCAGCTCTGGGTTCAGCACCGAACGTACGGTGAAGGTGGTGTACGCGTGGGTGTAGTTCTTGACCACGTTGATACCCGACTTGTTGGCACCCGACGAGCCTGTGTAGTCGACGGTGATCTCGCCGAGAACGGTGTCAACGGTGATCGCACACACGATGTCGATCTTGCTGCCGTCGGCAAGGTCGAGCACGGCAGCAGCGCGGTATGTGCCTGCCGGCAGCTCGCGAATACTGGCTCTCGTTGCCGCTTCGGACCGCGTGATGATCTCTTCGGCCAATTCCTCGATGTCGGCCAGGTCATGGCGAGCACACAGGGCACGGAGGCGTTGCGCCCCCACCTCACCGCTGGCCATCTGAGCGTGCAGATCGCCGGCCATGTGGTGGGGCTGGCGGACGTTCGACAGAATGAACTTCCAGACATCCGTGTTGCGTTCACCGCCGATCATCAGCCGACAGATGGGGATCCACAGCCCTTCCTCGAACACGTCGCGGCCGCCGGCACCGATGCCGTAACCGCCGACGTCGGTGTGGTGGATGGTGGAGCCGAAGAACGCAATGACTCGGCCCTCGAGGAACACCGGGTACAGCACCGTCACGTCAAGCAGCTGACCCGCCGTCTTGTACGGATCGTTGGTGATCAGGACGTCGCCCTCCACCAACGTGTCCGTCGGGAACTCGTCCAGCATCGCTGATGCGGCGCGGGCCAGCGAGTTGATGTGGCCGGGCGTGCCGGTGACAGCTTGCGCCACCATCCGCCCGCCGCGGTCGAACACCGCGTTTGCCAGGTCGCCTGCTTCACGCACGATCGGCGAGAAGGCGGCACGCTGCAATGCGCGGGCCTGCTCGTTGACGGTGGCGATGAGGCTCTGCCACAGCACCTCTAGCTCGATGGGATCGAACGTGCGGCTCATCGTGCTCCGCCTGTCGTCGTCGTTGTCGTATCAGCAGCGGTGCGGTCGGCGACCAACGAACCGTCGTGGGCCACCGTGGCAACCCAGCCGGGGCGGATCACAGCAGTCGTCTCGCGCTCCTCAACAATTGCGGGGCCTTCGATGACCTGGCCGAGGCCGAGATCGACGCGACGGTAGACCGGGGTGTCGATGGCTGGTGCCCCCCGCGAGAAACGAACCGGTCGAGTGCGGACCTGTTCCCCGATAGTCGTGCTCAGTTCGGTCAACGGCTCGACCGGTGCCGCGGCTGCGAATGCTGACAATCGCCACGTCACTGCCTCGACGCCGATGTCGGGAATGGTGAGCCCGTAGATGCGGCGATAGTCCGTGTCGAACAACGCCACCACCTCGGCGTACGTCACCGGCCACGTCTCGTCTCCCGCTTTGCCCTCACCCACCCAGATGGTTATCTCGTTGCCCTGGCCGAGATAGCGAGCATCCACGCCGTAGCGGAAACGGATGGCGTCGTTCTCGACCCCGGCGGCCGACAACACTCGTCGGCCTTCTTCGCGCAGCTCTGCAAGCAGTACATCGCGTTCGGCAACGTCGACGGATTCCATTGGACGAACCATGCTGCGGGCGAGGTCGATGCGCACCGGCGACACGAGAGTGCCGAACGCGGAGAGCACACTGGCGTTGACCGGAAAGATCACTCGCGTCGATTCGAGCAGCTCGGCAACGCCGCAGGCGTGAACCGGGCCCGCACCACCGAACGCAAGCACGGTGATACCTCGCAGATCGGCACCTTGCTCGACGGCATGCATTCGAGATGCCGCCGCCATGTTCTGGTTGACAAGCTCGTGGATGCCGGCGGCCGTGTCGTCTGCTGACAAGCCCAGCGGCGTGGCAACCGATTGCAGCGCGGCATCGCACGCCACCATGTCCAGTGCCATGTCGCCACCAAGGAAGAACGAGGCGTCGAGCAGACCAAGGGCGAGATCTGCGTCGGTCACGGCCGGCTTGGTGCCACCGCGCCCATAACACGCCGGACCGGGGTCGGCGCCTGCAGATTCGGGGCCGACCTTCAACAAGCCAAGATCATCGATACGCGCTTGGCTGCCGCCGCCTGCACCGATCTCGACGAGGTCGACCGACGGCACGCTGACCGGAAAGCCCGAACCCTTCTTGAAGCGGTAGATGCGAGCGACTTCGAAGGTGTTGGTCAGCTCCGGCTCACCATCGACGATGAGGCACGACTTCGCGGTTGTGCCCCCCATGTCGAAGCACAGCAAACGGTCTTCGCCGAGCCGTCGTGCAAACCAGCTGCCCGCCAACGCACCCGCCGCGGGGCCAGACTCGACTAACCGGATGGGGGCGCGAGCGGCATCGTCAGCTGCGACCACGCCGCCGTTCGACAGCATCATCAACACCGAACCGCCGAAGCCTTCGCCGGCCAGCCACTTCTGCAGCTCGTCGAGGTACGGCCCGATGACAGGCATGGTCGCCGCGTTACAGGCGGTCGTGATCATTCGCGGATACTCGCGAATCTGCGGCGAGATCTCCGAAGAGATACATACCGGCACACCTAGTTCGCGCCGGAGGTGATCGGCGACCAGCCGCTCGTTGGCCGAA
The DNA here is from genome assembly GCA_031428795.1 of Ilumatobacteraceae bacterium. GTDB lineage: Bacteria > Actinomycetota > Acidimicrobiia > Acidimicrobiales > Ilumatobacteraceae > UBA668. Next base: position 21,608 of record JANOYI010000107.1, read on the forward strand.
TTGGCGTACGAGTTGATCAAGCAGACCCCGACAGCCTCCACGTTGGCGGCACGCAACTGTTCGGTGATCAGTGCAAGATCCTGGGCGGACGGCGCCGACTGGACGATGCCCTGAGGCGTAGTGCGCTCACCGATCTCCATCACACGATCGCGTGGTACCGGAGGCGCCGGGAACTCGATCTGCAGGTCGTACATGTCGTAACGGTGTTCGTTGCGAATCAGGAGCGTGTCGCCGAAGCCGGCGGTGGTGACCATGCCCGCACGGCCGATCTTGCCCTCGATCAACGCATTCGTGATCAGGGTGGTGGCGTGCACGATGGGGGCGGTGATGTCCGCTGGGCGAACGCCAGCCTTCGACAGCAACTGCGTGACGGCCGTACGAACCCCCTGCAGCGGGGCGGCGGGCGTGGTGAGCGTCTTGTCGACCACCACTCGGCCGGATGCACCGTCGAAGAGCACCACGTCGGTAAATGTGCCGCCGATGTCAACGGCGAGTCGCCAGTCAGCGCTCATGACACCCCTCCCGTGCGCGGCGGTGCGAAGACATCAAGAATCCACACCTCGTCGAACTCATCGTCACCAACGAAGATGCTGTCGCCATGGGGCACCGTCGGCGGCGCGAGGTAGAGATCGCCGGCGCTGAGAACCTTGCGCGTGTCGTCGCCAATTCGGAAGTCGAGCGTGCCACGCATGATCACGCCGAGCTGCTCATTGGCCTGGTGATCGTGGAGGAACGAGCCGGCGGCGCCGCCCTTGATCCGCCAGAACCACAGCTCGAGGTGGCCACCAACAATGACTCGCCGGCGAAAGCCGGGGCGATCCGTCTCGAGGAACATGTCGTCGTCGAAGAAGTAGCAGTAGCTGTCGTTGGTCGGCATGTCCTGAGTCGTCGGTTCGATGCTCACAGCAACCGCTCCACCATGCGCCGCTCGACTTCGTCAAGGTGAGCAACCACTGCTGCAGATGCCTTGCGGGTATGGCCCTTGACGACTGCGTCGGCAATCGCCCGGTGGGCCTCAGTCGACGTCTCGATCAGTTCAACAACTTCGATCCGGTTCACTTCTGCGTAGAGCAACGAGGCGAACTCACCAGAGCCAAACAGTGCGGCCAACGCCTTGGCATGCACCTCGTTGAGCAACGGGTTACCACACGCTCTTGCCAGCGCCGCGTGAAACGAACGATCGATCTCGCGGAACTCTTCGAGACTCTTTGGGGTCAGCGTGGCGAGACGGAAGATCTCTGCACGCTCCACGTCGGTCGCCCGTCGCGCCGCCAGCTCAACGATCGCCGGCTCGATGACCTGACGAACTTCGAAAAGCTGCGCAACCAACGCCTTGCGGTCGTCGCCGGAGAAGTTGACCTCCGGAAGATGTTCGGCGACGACTGAACGGTTGCCCCGCCGCTCGAGATAGCCGGCGATCACCAAGCCTTGAATGGCTTCGCGCACGGAGGTGCGGGCGACGCCAAACTCCTGACAGAGCAGACGCTCTGCCGGCAGGGGGGTACCGGGCGCCAACTGGCCGGTGTGGATCGCGTCAGCCAATCGCTGACGAATCTCCGCCGAAACGGTCTGGCGAGTGACCGGATCAAATGAAGTGTGGCTCACAGTAGGCCAACCTTCGCGAAGCGCTCAATCTCGGCGTGAAGGTCGAGGGGGTCGACAATCGCCTCGTGCTCGCTGTCGCCCCAGTGCTCTGCCGGCACGAGCCACATCACTTCGAACTCCAGTCCATCGGGATCCCGCGCATACAGGCTCTTGTTCGCACCATGGTCGCTGGCACCCACCAACGCATCGACGCTGGCGAGGCGCGTGTGCATCTCGTCCAGTTCGTGAAGCGTCGGTACTTCCCACGCGATGTGGTACATCCCGACGGTGGTCTTGCCCGCTTGGCTTGCCGCTGCGTCGGAGCCAATCGAGAAGAACGCGATGTCGTGGTGATTGTCGGATGCAGGCGCCCGCATGAACACGAAGGCCCCCTCCGGATGCTCTATGACGGTAGAAAAACCAAGCACGTCGGAGTAGAAACGTTGTGACCGAGACGCATCACGCACATACAGCACCGCATGATTCATTCGCATGATCGGCATGCCAAGACCCCCATTCCCTATGCCCGCAGGCATCCACTTTGGACTGATGGTCTGACCATAGCACACGGCACCACAGTCGCAACACAGCGGGGCTGCGGGCACCACCACGCTCAGGAGACGATTGCTCGAGCGATACCGGCGTGACAGCTGAGCGTCCCATCGACCACCTGGGTGACCCCGATATCCATCGCTACTGACGCCAGCCCCATCACTCTGAAGTGCGGCCGCACGGGCACCTGGACACTTCTGCGGACGCTACGGACTGCTCGATTCGCAGGTGTTTCCGAGCGATGACCGCTCGATCACAATTGGTCTGACCAACAGACCTAACTGTGTTGCGTCATCGGCGCGCCCTTGCCCTTCACCTTCGACATCACGGCCACGATGGCGAAGCCGACGAGCAGGCCTACGGCCGCCGACGCTGCGGTGTCGACGAACCAGCCCAAGATTCCACCGACACTGGCGATGTCATGCGCCGGCTTCTCCAGCCAAGCGATCAGGTCGTGGGGGCCGTGCCAGCCCAACTCGTAGGCACCCGCGACCAGGATGTGGCCACCGACCCAGATCATCGCCGCGGTCCCCACAATCGACAGCACGGCCAACAGCTTGGGCATGCCCGTGACCAGACCGCGACCAAACTTCGCCGCGGTCGGGCGGCCCGACTCGACCATGCGCAGGCCGACGTCGTCCATCTTCACGATCAGTGCCACGATGCCGTAGACGATTGCCGTGATCACCACTGCGACCACCAGCATGATCACAGCCCGCGAGACGAAGCCCTCGTCGATGACTTCCTTGAGCGCAATCACCATGATCTCGCCGGACAAAATGAAGTCCGTGCGAATGGCGCTCTTGATGGTCTTTTCTTCCTGATACTGGTCGAGCGCGACGGCCGGCAGTTCGACATCCGGAGCGTGCTCGGAGAAGCGGTGATGAACCTTCTCCGCACCCTCGTAGCAGAGGTAGGCACCACCGCACATCAGGATGATCTCGACCAGCACCGGCACGAACTGACTGAGCAGCAGCGCCGCGGGACGGATGAACAGCACCTTGTTCTTCAGCGAACCCGTCGCAATGCGCTTGATGATCGGCAGCTCGCGCTCGGCCGCAAGGCCCTGCACGTAGGCAGGCGTCACGGCCGTGTCGTCGATCACCACACCGGCAGCCTTCGCGCTCGCGCGTGCCGCAGCCGCGCCCACATCATCGATCGAGGCG
>JANOYI010000108.1:0-12625 GCA_031428795.1 Ilumatobacteraceae bacterium
CTTGTAGCGCACACCGGGAAGGTCGCGCACGCGGCCACCACGCACGAGCACGATGCTGTGCTCCTGCAGGTTGTGGCCCTCGCCGGGGATGTAGGCGGTGACTTCGACACCAGAGGTGAGCCGCACGCGGGCCACCTTGCGTAGAGCCGAGTTCGGCTTCTTCGGGGTGTTGGTGTACACACGGGTGCACACGCCCCGACGCTGCGGCGAACCCTTGAGGGCCGGCGTCTTCGTCTTCGAGAATTTGGTGCTGCGTCCTTGACGGACGAGCTGCTGAATTGTGGGCACGCGTTTACCTCATGCTTGATAGGACCCGGCAATGCTATTGGCGCGCGTCGAGAGGCAACAACACGCGGGCGCGCATTTGACCACTACATCCGGACATATATACGACCATAGTCATCAGTCTATGGTCATTTCTGCACTACTGAACGTCGACAAAACCCTTGAAGCTGCCCGACAAATAGGTGACGAATTTTGGCGACACACCCTCGGCGACCAGCACCTCAGGACGTGAGGGTGGGCGGCGCGGCACGAAACCGTTGCCTCCCTCCATGAGCTGCGGGTAGTTGTGATGCATGATGGCCACGCGGCCCAGCACGGCGATGTCAACACCCGCATCCAGCACTCGCTGCACGTCGGCGGGGTCATGGATCTTGCCGGCCACACCGAGGCGCACATCGCCCCGCGGTAGTTCGGCGAAGATCTCCGTGAGGCTGCGGCCTTCGAAGCCTTCCTCGGTGAGGCGACGATCCACATCCCACAGCGACATGTCGATCAGGTCGACCTGGCCGGAGGCCACAAGGCGCTGATACACGTCGACGATCTCGGCGGTGCGAACGCCGAACCGCTCGGGCGACAATCGAACCGCCAGCGCGAAGTCGGGGCCGCACCCGGCGCGTATGCCATCGATGATGTCGAACAGGATCCGACTGCGGTTCTCCAGCGAACCGCCGAACTCATCGTCGCGCTGGTTGAGCTCGGGCGAGAGGAACTGGCAGATCAGATAGCCGTGGGCGCCGTGCAGTTCCACGCCGTGGAAGCCGGCCAACTCTGCGCGTCGGGCGCCGGCGACGAACGCGGCCACCACCTCGTGCACCTCCGCCGTCGTCAGAGCTCGCGCGCCGGTCGACGGGTCGTCGGACGAGCACACGGGTTGCTGGCCGATGAGCTCGGCTGGCGATCGGTTGCCGGCGTGATGCAGCTGCACGTAGCTGACCGTGCCTGTGGCATTGAGCGCACTGGCCAACCGCGTCAGCCCCTCATGGTGCGCGTCGCTCCAGATACCCAACTGGCCAGGGAAGCCTTGCCCCGCCGCCTGCACATGTGCAGCGCACGTCATCGTCAGACCGAAGCCGCCCTCAGCGCGCATCTGCAGCCAATGGAATTCGTCATCGGACAGCGTGCCGTCCACGTGACTTTGCGAGTTGGTCAACGGCGCCAGCATGAAACGGTTGGCCATGGCCGGACCACGCATGAACGTGACCTGATCAAAGGCTGAAAATGCGGACGGTGAAGACACGGCTGCGATTCTGGCAGCGGGGGCGTCGCTCTCCACTAGCGACCGGCCCTCACGTAGGCTCAGCACATGTCCGAGCCCACCGTGCCAGCGAGTGTCTTCAAAGCCCGGTGCCTCGCCCTCCTGGACGAGGTCGCCACCACGCATCGGTCGCTCGTCATCACCAAGCACGGTGTGCCCGTTGCCAGGTTGGTGCCGATCGAGACGAAGGCAGTCGGCACGCAATCGGTCACACTGCTGGCCGACGACGACAGCGACTACTTCACCGCAGGGGGCGACTGGGATGCCCTCGGCTGAGCCGCTCCTGCTCGACACGCACACACTGCTCTGGTGGCAGGCGGGCAGCGACCGCTTGTCGCCCCGCGCGCGGCGACTGATCGACGCCGCGCCACGCCTGTTCCTCAGTGCCATCTCCGTGTGGGAGCTGGCCATGCTGGTCGATCAGGGCGTCGTCGCCCTCGACCGCCCGACGCAAATCTGGGTGCACGACCTGCTGGCCGACGGCATCGTCACCATCGCCGAGCTCACTCCCGCCATCGCCGTCGCGGCCGCGCACCTCGACGAGTTCACCGGCGACCACGCCGACCGCATCATCTACGCAACAGCCGTCCACAACCAGCTGACCCTGCTGACCAAAGACGACCGCTTGGCCGAGTACGCCAGAGCCAACGGAGACGCCACCATCGAGTGGTAAACCGTCGAGCTATCAGTCGGTGGTGAGGGTGCTCATTCGGACGGGGCGGATTTTCTGCGCCAGCCGGCTGCAGGCGAGGGCACCGACGCCGATCACAACGGGGACGGCGAAAAGCAGCAGCGCAGCCAGCAGCCAGGGAACCGCGATCGAACCGTGCGCGGCGCGAGTGATGGCCCACGACACGAGCAGACCCATCGGCACCGCTATCAGCATCGCACCGAGGGTGAGACCGCCTGCGCGCCAGCCGGCCACTCGAGCCAATGTCGACGGCGATGCGCCGACTGCGACCAACACGTCGCGTTCGTCGCGACTCTCCACCGCCCACAACGCCATGCCGATCGAGACCAGCAGCATCACCAGCAGCAGCGAGACGCCGAGCACAATGAGGCGAACCTGCGAAGGGGTCAGGCGGAAGCTGTCGCTGTCGTATATGTAGCTCGACAGCGACCACTGAGTTGACGTGCCCACCTGTTCCAACCCGAGATAGGCGAGTCCCTCGCCGTCGTCGACCGAGAGTGCCATCAACGCCGTCACCTCCTCGGAAGCCAGATCATGATCGGCGACGCCGAACTCGACGGCGTTCTGCACCACCGACCATCCTTCGGCTTGCGCCGCTTTCGGGCTGATCAGCGGCCAGGGCAGGTCGAACTCCGGCTCCGTCGTCACCATGGCAGACGGACCGCTCTCGCCGTAGACGTACCGAGTGAGGGCGACAGGGCCAACAGCATCCGCAATGACCGCTCGCGTCTGCGTCGTCAGATCGAGCAAGTCGTTCACCTCGCCGGTCGCAACGAGGGCGAAAGGGTTCCCCTCGGGCAAATCTGTCCGGCTCGGCTGATACGCCAATGATGCCGATGTCCACGATGCCGGCCCGATGGCCCCCTCCGCTTCCGCGCGCAGTTCTCGCGGGTCTGCCAACGTCAACGGAGTGGACGACCACGTACCGTTGTCGACGGGCCCGAACGAACTGCTCTGCACCCAGACAAGGTCCTTGCGTGTGAACATTGTCGTGGCACGTTCAGCCTCTTCCTTTTGCACCTGATTCTCGGCAGCAGCCGCAACGCCCGTAGCCGCCATACCAACCACCAACAGCGATGCCAGTACTGCGGCGGCTCGCGGACGATGGCGGGTCATGCTGCGCGCTGCGAGCCGCACCGACCCGCCACGGCGCGAGACCAGCGCGCCCAAGTGGTCGATGATCCACGGCGCCAGCGCACACACGCCCAACACGGCGGCGATCATGCCCACTGCCACCAACATGCCCGCCTCGCGGCCACCACCATTCGCCCCCGAGCGTGTGGCGATCAGCGTGACCAGCACACCGCCGACGAACAGCGCGGCGCCGGCGCGAGTGAGCCATCCGGGAACAGCGCCAACCGGACGCCGGCCAGCGAGCGCACTCAGCACTGACACCTTGGTCAGGCTGCGCGTTGGGGCCAGCGCGGCGATGGTCGCAACTGCGATTGCAGTCGAAGCAATGATGAACATGTCGAGCCATGCGATCGTTGCGTTGCCGTCACCAAACCATTCCGGTCGCGCCCGGTAGATGGGCACCGCTGCAAGGAAACCGACGGCAACCCCCACTGCGCCGGTGAGTGCGCCGTACAGGCCGAAGGTTCGCACGAGCGTGCTCTGGCCGGCGCCGCTGGCACTGAGCTGGCCAACAGCGACCAACTGACGTCGGCCGGAGATCGCAAAGGCAGCTGCGATGACCACGCCGAGCACGCTCATCGCCAGCACGCCGCCCAGCCAACCCAGGATGAGTGATTGGTCGACCGCGGCCTGCTCCGTCACCGTGTAGTTGAAGGTGCCGTTGCTGCCCGGGCGAACCTGAAGCGCCCCACCAATCGTCGACTCGAATGTGCGATCCGTGGCGTCGTAACTAGCGGGAAGGTCGAACGCTCCGATCTCAGACGTGTTCCTTGGGCGCACCACCGAAAAGTCGAATCCTGGAGCGATCAGGCTCGCACCATGCCAACCCGCCCGATCGATCAGCCCGACGACCTCGAAAGTGCGCGTCTGATGTGCCAGCGAGAACTCGTCGCCGAGCGCCACATCCAAAAGGTCTGCGAGGTCGCTGCGCAATGCAACCTCGTTGTCAGCCGACGGCCACGAACCATCAGCAAGCGAGTACGCGCCCTTCAGTAGCGGGTCCGTGGGATCAACATTGGAGACGCCACCATTCCAGGATCGGGACTGGACCGGCGCGCGTAGCGGCACTTCCGCTTGCAATGCCCACAGCTGGCGGGTCCCCTCGGGCAGGGCCGCCTCGATGTCAGCACGGGTTGCACAGTCGACACAATTCGATTCGGCGGGGGCCAAAGACACCGAAGCGATCGCATCCGCAGCACCAAAGGTCTGCGTAATCCATGCGCCGTCATTGGTTTGGTCGGTTCGGTAGGTCACCGACATCAGCACCAGTGCCGTCACCGGCACTGCAACCAACAGCGCGACCAACACGGTTCGACCGGGCCGGCGGCGCAGGTCGCGGCGGGCCAGGCGCACGGGCACCTTCCAGCCGCGCAGCCACGATGGCCGTCGTGGCCCCCGAGCGGGCGGAGCGGGCGCTTCCGGATCAAGGGCCACAATCGGGGGGTCGACCAGCAGGGTCACGCTGTCACCGCGCCGACCAGGGGCGCCGTTTGGTCAACCACCACACCATCACGCATGAACACCACCCGATCGGCCCAGCTGGAGAAGCGTGGCTCGTGGGTCACCAGAACGACAGCGGCACCGGTGCGGCCCGGCAGACCGGCGAGCAGTTCAATCACTGCGTCACTGGTGATCGTGTCCAGTGCGCCAGTGGGCTCGTCGGCCAACAGCAGCTTGCGCTCGCCGACGACTGCGCGGGCGATGGCAATGCGTTGCTGCTGTCCGCCGGAGAAGTCGTCGGGGTAGCGATCGAGTTGCTGCGTCAGCCCAACGGCCGTCAGCGCTTCGCGTGCCGCGGAGCGCGCCGCCTTCGAGCCGACACCTTCGAGCTCGAGCGGCAGCATCACGTTCTCGAGCGCGGTCAATGAGGCCAGCAGGTTGAGTCGCTGGAACACGTACCCGACATCGCATCGGCGCAGCGCGGCACGAGCGGTGAGGTCGAGGTCGCCGACCTCGCGACCACCGACGCGAACACGACCGGCGCTCGGCTCCTCCAAGCCGCCGGCGAGGTGCAGGAGCGTGCTCTTTCCGCAACCGCTTGGGCCCATGAGGGCGACGAACTCGCCCGCCGCCACCTTCAGGCTGACACCGCCGAGCGCCTTCACCTCCGTCGAGCCAGCACCGAACGTCTTGACCACGTCGATGAACTCCAGAGCAGGATCAATCATGTCACTTCCCCTTCACAGAGAGATTTGCTTCCACCGTGTCCAGCCAACGCAGATCCGCTTCGGCTCGTACTACCAACGCCTCGGTCACCAGCTGGGCGGCCAGAGAGCCGTCCACGTCAGTTGCCGCCGTGCGCTCACGCCGCTTGGCCTGCAGCAACTGCAACAACACCGTGCGCTGACGGGTGACAACCCGCAGGGCGTGGGCCCGGTCATGCTCAATCGCCATCAGCACCTTCAACATCAGCTCGTCGCGCGGCGGCGGTTCGTCGGCGGGCACTGCCTCCCACCACGACCCCAGCTCGTCCTTGCCGGCGATCGTGATCGCGTAGATCTTCTGACCGGGCGCCACCTCGGCTCCGGGAGGCGCACCCCCCACCGTCACCAGCCCGTCGCGCTCCAGTCGATCGAGCGTGGTGTACACCTGGCCCACGTTCAGCGGCCATACACCGCCCGTCGCCTGCTCGAACACCGTCTTCAACTGGTACCCGTGCCGCGGCCCGTCTTCGAGCAACGACAATAAACCCTCACGAACTGCCATACATACCGAGTATGGTAGATACTCAGTATGTAGTCAACCTTCACACATCACGGAACGTGAGATCTTTCAGGTTTTCGTCAAGACTGCCGATGAACTCTCCGTGCCCGTGGCCGTCATTTGTGGATACCTCGTCAGCCTCTCGCTGCTCGCCCGCTGGGCAGTTGAGTCTGTCGCGCACCGTCGACGGGTGGGGCGGCTGCAGTATCGAATTCACGTCAACGGCATTCGCGGAAAAAGCACCGTCACCAGGATCATCGCCGGCATGTTGCGCGAGGCCGAGATCGTCACGATCGGCAAAGCCACCGGTACCGAGGCCGTCGTCATCAACCGTGACGGCATGGATGAGGTGATCAACCGCAAAGCTGCGCCGACCATTCTCGAGCAGATCGAAGTGGCGAAAAAGTACGTCGATTCCTCGGTGAATGCCCTGGTCATCGAGTGCATGGCGTTACGACCCCAATACCAAGATGTCAGCGAGCGAATGATCGTGCGCTCCAACATTGGCGTACTGACCAACGTGCGCGAGGACCATCAGGACGTGATGGGTGAAACGCTTCCGGAGATCGCCCGATCGCTGCTCAACACCTGCCCTTACGGCGGCATCCTGGTGACTGCGGAGCGAAACCCGGACATCACGCCAATCATCGAGGAAGTCGCCGCCTCTCGTGGAAGCACCGTGGTGTACGCCGATCCAGAGACTGTGACCGACACGGACATCGGAAGGTTCGACTACATCGCGTTCAAAGAGAACGTTGCGATCGCACTCGCCATTTCAACTCTGCTGAAGATCCCACGCAACATCGCAATGGATGGCATGGTGGCCGCCGCGCCCGACCCGGGCGTGCTGCGCATGCGAGAGCTGTACATCCGAGGCAAGCAGGTGACCTGGGCGAACCTGTTTGCCGTCAACGACCGCGAGTCGATGACGATCGCGATGGAAAAGCTGGTGCCCTTCATGACACCGGAGACCACCACCGTCGGCATCCTCAACAATCGCACCGACCGCGAGCGTCGCGCAGTTCAATTCGCAGACGTTGCCGTGAAGGACCTGAGCTTCGATCGCCTCGTCACATTTGGGGCGTTCGAGGGCCTCGTCACCGACCTGTTGGTGGGGAACGGCTACCCGCTCGATCACATTCTCAACCTGGGCGACGCCCACAGCCCACCGCTCGAGCACATCCTCGACCGAATGGTCGGCGAGATGCCGACCGGCCATGTGCTGATTGTCGGCTTCGTCAACATTCACACGCACCAGGCCGAGATGATGCTCGAGTACTTCGAACACCACGCCGAGCTGTGGGTGGGAGCCGCGGGGAACTGAGTGCACGACTATCTGTTCTCTTCCGAGGTCGTGCGCTTCGCGTTCGTATTCGGTGTCGTCGTGTCGATGCTCATGTACGAGCGCTTACACCTGACCACCGGCTCGATCGTCGTGCCCGGCTACATCGCCATTTTTCTTGTCTACCCATTGGTCGTCGTTGCGACATTCGCCAATGCGCTGTTCAGTTTCTGGCTGGTCAACAGCGTGATCCGACGCAAGTTCATGCTCTACGGGCGCACGAAGTTCACCGTCATGGCCATCATCTCGATCTCAGTTCAGACGGCGATGCTGAAACTGTCACCCCAGGGTCGTTGGCTGTGGGAGGACCAGATACCGCTGTTCGTGGGTGCTGGTTACGTGGTGCCCGCCCTGATTGCGCACGACATGGGCCGCCAAGGGGTGCGACGGACGTTGAAGGCGGTCATGCTGGCCGGCAGCATCGTTGCCATTCCGATCTTCGTAGCCCTCTTGGTCGACATGCCCGGCGTGAACGACCTCGCTCCGCTGGAAGGCTTCGGCTCGATGAGTATCGACAGTCGGTGGGTGCCGGTTGCGGTGCTGTTCTCGGCAGCAGCCTCGTGGGCTGTCACCACCAACTACCGCCTCAAGTCCGGCGGGTTTGTGGGCGCCGCCTACATCGGAATGTTCATGGGCGACCCCTATCAGGTTGCCGCGGCATTCACTGTTGCGCTCGCATCGTTCCTATTCGTGCGGTTCGTGTTGATGCGCTGGCTGATTTTGTTCGGTCGTCGCAAGTTCTCGGCGATGCTGCTGACGTCATCACTGATCTCGTGGACCCTTCTGTGGACTGGCACCCAACTCTTCAGCGCCAGCGTCACCGACCATTTGGACCTCGCCTCGCTAGCACTGACACCACTCTTCGTGCCCGGGCTCTTGGCCAACGACATGGATCGAACGAGCCCGCCGAAGGTCGTGCTCGGCGTGGCGATGGCTGCTGGCTTCGTGGTGCCTACGACCTGGTGGGTGCAATCCCTGGTGGAACGCCGGGCGATCTCGCTGGCCTGGCAGATCACGGCTGTCGTCATGTTCACCGTCGTGTTTCGCTGCCAGCTCACCACGCTGGTACTCCGGGTACCGCGCAACCTCAAGGGTCGCTGGCAGCAACGGCCGACCGCGATCGCGCTCGCCGCGCCCTCACCCTTCGTGCACCTCACGCCGCAGGCACCGCTGGAACTCGCCGTGCTGCAGGCTCGCCGAGACGCCGAGGAGATGCTGCCCTGGAGCACAGACCGTCTGGAACGGTGGCTGCAAGAAAACGCAGACTCTGCGGCCGAAGCCAACGCCTGGCTCCGCGCTGAACTCCTCGATGCCGAACTGCAGAAGCGTGTACGTCGCGACAACGAACTGCTCGGCAACGAACTCGTCTTCTAGAGACGCGCAACGGCCCGGGGCGAACCCCGGGCCGTCGCTACTACTCAGTGATCGGAACGATCAGACTTCGGCGACCACTTCCGGCTCGCCATCGGTGCTGTACGTGCCGTGGATGTTGCTCAGCCACGCAGCCGGGTCTTCAGCGGCTTCGCTGCTGAAGTAAGCCATTGGCTGATACTCCGGAGCGGCAACATCGAACTCGCGGTAGCGCATCATGCCGGTACCGGCCGGGATGAGCTTGCCGATGATGATGTTCTCCTTGAGGCCCAACAGGCTGTCGCCCTTGCCGTCGATGGCGGCTTCGGTGAGGACACGAGTGGTCTCCTGGAACGAAGCTGCGGACAGCCAGCTCTCGGTGGCCAGCGACGCCTTGGTGATACCCATGATTTCCGGGCGACCTTCGGCGGGCTTCTTGCCCTCTTCCACCATGCGACGGTTGGTGTCGCGGAACACCTTTGCGTCGGCACGCTCGCCGGGCAGGAAGCCGGTATCGCCGGGCTCCTGCACGCCGATACGGCGGGTCATCTGGCGAACGATCAGCTCGATGTGCTTGTCGCTGATGGACACACCCTGGTCGCGGTACACCTTCTGAACCTCTTCGACGAGGTACAGCTGGGTCTCGCGGATGCCCTTGATCTCCATCAGTTCCTTCGGATCGAAGGGACCGTCGGTGATCGGGTCACCAGCCTTGACGTCCTGACCGTCGACCACGATCGGGCGGCTGCCCGTCGGGAGGATGATCTGGTGCTCTTCGCCCTGATCGTCGATGACCGTGACCGGAATGCCCTTGCCTTCGTCATCACCGATGTGCAGCACACCAGTGGCACGAGCCAAGCGAGCCGAACCACGCGGGGTGCGGGACTCGAACAGCTCGACGACGCGAGGCAGACCGCCGGCGATGTCCTTACCAGCCACACCACCGGTGTGGAAGGTACGCATCGTCAGCTGAGTACCGGGCTCGCCGATGGACTGAGCGGCGATAACGCCAACAGCCTCGCCGAGCTCGATGCTCTTACCGGTGGCCAGCGAACGGCCATAGCAGAGGGCGCAGATACCCAACTCAGCGTCACAGGTGACGACCGACCGAACACGTACGCGGGTGATCTTGGGGTCGTCGCGCAAGGCGGCCATCTCGATGTCGCCCACCATCATGTTGCGCGGGTAGACCGTGCCATCGGCGAGCGTGACGTCGGCTGACAGCGCACGGCCGAACAGCTTGGTCTCCAGGTGGCTGCGGCGGTTGGCCGTGTCGGCCTCCACATTCTCGATCCAGAGACCGAGGTTGCTGCCACAGTCGGGCTCGCGAATGATGAGCTCCTGTGCCACGTCGACGAGGCGACGAGTCAGGTAACCCGAGTCAGCGGTACGCAGCGCCGTGTCCACGAGGCCCTTACGAGCACCCGGGGTAGCGATGAAGTACTCGAGCGTCTCGAGACCCTCACGGAAGTTCTTCTTGATGGGGCGAGGAATCATGTCACCACGAGGGTTGGCCACGAGGCCACGCATACCGGCGATCTGACGCATCTGGGTCATGTTGCCGCGAGCACCCGAGCCGACCATCATGTCGATCGGGTTGAACTTGGCAGCCTTGAACTCGAGCTCCATGGCCGCCTGGACCTTGGCGGTTGCGTCGGTCCAGATGCGCACTTCCTGCTGGCGGCGCTCGCCGTCAGTGATGATGCCTCGGCGGTACTGGTTCTCCACCTTCTCAGCCATGGTCTCGTGCTCTTCGAGCAACTGAGCCTTGGCCTTGGGGGTCTTCACGTCGTCGATGCTGACCGTCAGGCCGCTCTGCGATGCATAGCGGTAGCAGAGGTTCTTCATCGCGTCGAGGGAGGACGCAACGACGCCCTTGGCGTAGTGATCCGACAGGTGCTCCACGATGACGCCCATTTCCTTCTTGCGGATCACGCTGTTGATGTGACCGAAGCGGTCGGTGTAGTCAGCGGGCAGCGCCTCTTCGAAGAGAAGGCGACCAGCGGTGGTCTCGAACGTGTCGGCCTCGCGGCCGTCGATCGCCTGACGACGCATGGTGATGAGGGCATGCAACTGCAGCGCACCCTCGTCGTATGCGCGCAGCACTTCCCACAACTGGCGGAAGACACGGCCGGAGCCCTTGACGTCGGCGCGGCTCTCGGTGAGGTAGTAGCCACCGATGATGAGGTCCTGCGACGGGGTCACGATCGGGCGCCCCGACGCCGGCGACAGGATGTTGTTGGCGCTGAGCATCAGCACGCGGGCCTCGGCCTGCGCTTCTGCCGACAACGGCACGTGGATAGCCATCTGGTCACCGTCGAAGTCGGCGTTGAATGCGGTGCAGACCAGCGGGTGCAACTGAAGTGCCTTACCCTCGACCAACACCGGCTCGAACGCCTGGATGCCCAAACGGTGCAGGGTTGGTGCACGGTTGAGCATGACCGGGTGTTCCTTGATGACATCTTCGAGGACGTCCCACACCTGCGTCTTACGACGCTCGACCATGCGCTTGGCGCTCTTGATGTTCTGCGCCAGCTCGAGATCGACCAGACGCTTCATCACGAACGGCTTGAACAGTTCGAGTGCCATCAACTTCGGCAGACCGCACTGGTGCAGGCGAAGGGTGGGACCACACACGATGACCGAACGGCCGGAGTAGTCCACGCGCTTGCCGAGCAAGTTCTGACGGAAGCGACCCTGCTTGCCCTTGAGCATGTCGGAGAGCGACTTCAGCGGGCGGTTGCCCGGCCCGGTGACCGGACGGCCACGGCGACCGTTGTCGAACAATGCGTCGACGGCCTCCTGCAGCATGCGCTTCTCGTTGTTGACGATGATCTCGGGTGCACCGAGATCGAGCAGACGCTTCAACCGGTTGTTGCGGTTGATCACGCGGCGGTACAGGTCGTTGAGGTCGGAGGTGGCGAAACGGCCACCGTCGAGCTGCACCATCGGGCGCAGTTCCGGCGGGATCACCGGAACGACGTCGAGGATCATGGCCTTCGGGTCGTTCAGGCGACGGCCGTGCTCGTCGCGCTGGTTGAACGACGCAACGATCTTGAGGCGCTTGATGGCCTTCTGGCGACGCTGGGCCGACAGGGGCTTGCGGCCGCTGGCGTTGTGGTCGATGGCGCCGCGCAGCTTCTCCTCTTCCACATCGAAGTCGATGCGGTCGATGAGCTGCTTGATGGCGTTGGCACCGGTGCCACCCTCGAAGTAATCGCCGTAACGGTCGCGCAGCTCACGCCACAGCAATTCGTCGTCGATGATGAGGCGCGAGTGCAGGCTGCGGAATTCGTCCCACGTGCGGGCCAGGAGATCCAGCTCCATCTCGTAACGCTCGCGGATGTTGGCGATTTCCTTCTCGGCAACCGTCTTCATCTTGCGCGCATCGGCGCCACTGGCCCCGTCGGCTTCGCCCTGAGTGGCGTCGTCCTCGAGTTCCTTGTAGCGACGATCGATCGCGATTTCCAGTTCCTTGCGGATGGCATCGCGCTCTTCGATGTACTCGGCTTCGCAGTTGGTGAGGTCGGCGTGGCGCTTGTCCTCATCGACCCAGGTGACCAGGTTGGCGGCGAAGTAGATGACCTTCTCCAGCTGCTTGGCCTTGAGCTCTTCCTTGGGCTCGAGACCAGCCAGCAGATATGCCAACCAGCTACGGGTACCGCGTAGGTACCAGATGTGCACGACGGGCGCGCTGAGCTCGATGTGGCCCATGCGCTCGCGGCGAACCTTGCTGCGGGTGACTTCCACACCACAGCGTTCGCAGACGATGCCCTTGAAGCGCACGCGCTTGTACTTGCCGCAGTAGCACTCCCAGTCGCGAGTTGGTCCGAAGATCTTCTCGCAGAACAGGCCGTCCTTCTCA
>JANOYI010000109.1:0-6730 GCA_031428795.1 Ilumatobacteraceae bacterium
TGGTCGTGCGCCGACGCCAGAGCAGCTCGCCGACCTGACCAGCCGTTACGAAGCACTCGGCGGCACCAGCCCGCTGGCCGCCCGTACCGAAGCCCAGCGGACGGCTCTGCAGACCGCGCTCGACGAGGCTGCACCCGACGGCTACGAAGTTGTCCTGGGTCTGAAGCACGCCGAGCCGAAGGTGGAGGCCGCTGTCGACCAACTGGCCGCTCGCGGTTTCACGCAGCTCGTGGGCCTCGTTCTCGCACCGCACTATTCGGCGTTCTCCATCGGCCAGTACCTCGAACGCGCGACGGCCGCCGCCGAGCCGCACGGCCTCTCGGTCAAAGGCATCGAGAGCTGGGCGACCGAGCCAGCCTTTGTGAAGTTCGTCGCCGACGACCTGCGCGACAAGTTGTCAGCCATGCCCACCGGCACGAGGGTGCTGTTCACCGCGCACTCGCTGCCAGAACGAATCATCGCTGCCGGCGACCGTTACCCCGACGAACTCGTCTCGACCGCACGTGCCGTGGCGGCCGTCGTACCTCTGACCGACGAGCAGTGGTCGATCGCCTGGCAGAGCGCCGGCCGCACGCCTGAGCCCTGGCTCGGCCCAGACATCCTGCAGGTCATCGACGAGCTCGCGGACGCGGGAACCCCAGGGGTGTTGGTCAGCGCCGTCGGCTTCGTCGCCGACCATCTGGAGGTCTTGTATGACCTCGATATTGAGGCGACCCGGCGGGCCGACGCACGTGGCATTGCGTTCGCCCGCACAGCCTGTGTGAACGACAACCCGCAGGTTCTGGCAGCGCTGGCGCAACGCGTGATCGCGGCCAGCTCGTCATGAGCTCGGGCCAGCAGCGGGTAGCAGTGGTTGGCGGTGGCATCGCCGGCCTCGCTGCTGCGCACGCACTGGTCACATCCGGAGAAGCCGACCAACGGCCGGGCGTCGTTGTGTTCGAACGCGACGATCGTTTCGGCGGCAAACTGCGCACGTCGCCGTTCGCCGGGCACCCCGCCATCGACGAGGGAGCCGACGCGTTCCTGGCCCGCATTCCATGGGCAACCCAGCTCGCCCAGCAGGTAGGTCTCGGTGAACAGCTTGTCTCCCCCGCTGCACGCTCGGCCGCAGTGTGGTGGGACGCCCTCCACACGATCCCCGAGGGTCTCTTGCTAGGGATGCCCACCGAAATCCTCGCCCTCGCCCGTTCTGGTCTGCTGTCGTGGCCCGGCAAGTTGCGCGCCGCCTCCGAGCCGTTTCGTCGTCGGACGTCGTTGGAGCCTGACTCTTTGGGTGAATTCGTTCGAGCTCGGTTCGGCAACGAGGTGCACTTTCGGTTGGTCGACCCACTGGTCGGCAGCATCTATGCGGCCGACACCGATCACTTCAGTCTCGCGGCTGTGCCTCAGATCGCCGACTTGGCCGCTCGTGGTCGCAGTGTCTTGATCACCGGTCGTCGCCTGCCCAAGCCCGCCCCGACGGCAGGCCCAATCTTCCAAACGCCCAGCGACGGGATGGGCGCTCTCGCGACCGCCACCGCTGCTGTCGTCACGGCGGCGGGTGGCGAACTGCGCTCATGCAGCTCGGTCGACCATTTGGAGCGTGACGGCAGCGGCTGGCGGGTCAACGACGAGTACTTCGATGGCGTGATCATGGCCGCGCCCGCGCTCGCCGCCTCACGATTGCTCAGCGATCATGCCCCCGAGACTGCGACTGTTCTGGCGGCAATCCCCACAGCCGACGTCGCTCTCGTGACCATCGCCATCGCAGCCGCTGACTGGCCATCTCGCCTCGCTGGCATGAGCGGCTACCTCGTGCCCAAGCCCATGCAAAAGCTCGTGACTGCGGCCTCTTTTGGCTCTCAGAAGTGGGCTCACTGGGCTACGCCCGGGTCGGTGCTTCTGCGGATTTCACTCGGCCGCGATGGGCTCCCCGCGCTGCACCTGTCCGACGAGCAACTGCTCGCCGCCGCCCTGCACGAAGTTGGCGCACACCTCGGCTTCGAGCTGCAGCCTCTCGCCCAGCTCGTCACCCGCTGGCCTGGTGCGTTTCCGCAGTACCGGCCACACCACTCCACCCGCATCCAGGCAGCGGAGCAGTCGTTGCCGCCGGGCATTCGGTTGGCCGGAGCGAGCTATCACGGCATTGGTGTGCCAGCCTGCATCCGCTCGGGGCAACTTGCCGCCGAGACGATGCACACGTTCCTGCAACCGGTGGCACAATGACGGGCATGCGTCGCCGCAAAATCGCCGGATCACTCGTTGTTTTGCTGCTCGTCGGCTGCGGAGACGACGCAGTCGACCAGGCAGCCGTCACCTCGACACTTGTCAGCACTACGACCACGGGCGCGCCCAGCACGACCGTCCTGCCAACTACCACCACCAGCACCACCGAGGCACCCGCCACCACCACCACGATGGCGGTCACCACTACATCTGAAGCGCTGCCGGTACCGCTGCCGCCGCCGGCTCCCCGCGCGAACGAACCCATCGTCGAGCTGGGCACCATGGAGATGCCCAAGATCGGCGTCACCAAAACCTTGTTCGAAGGCGTCAGCCTGACCGTCCTGGACTACGGCCCCGGCCATTGGCCCGGCACCGCAATGCCCGGCCATGTTGGCAATGTCGTCATTGGCGGCCACCGCACTAGTCGCGACCGCCCGTTCCGCAACATCGACCAGTTGGTCATAGGCGACGAGATGATCCTGACCACCAGCGAGGGTCGCTTCGTCTACCTAGTCACGGGCACCGAGATCGTGACGCCCGACGCGATTCGGATCATCGATCAAACTGAACGGTTCACCGCGACTCTTTTCGCCTGCCATCCGGTTGGCTCCACGAGAGAGCGATACGTCGTATACCTCGAGCTGTACAACCCTCCCGCGTAAGGACTGGCCCGCGTAAGGACTGGCCTGTGTGGGGCTGGCCTGTGTAAGGACCAACCTGCGTAAGGACCAACCTGTGTGAGGACCAACCTGCGTAAGGACTGACGTGGCTTGCCCGTTGCCGAGGGGCACCATCCGGTAGCGTCGACCACCGATGCCTCGTCGCCTGCGCCGCCCCTCACGCCATGCTCTGCAAGCAGTTCTGGGAGGCCTCATGGTTGCCGCCGCGCTGCCCCCGTGGGGTTTCTGGCCGCTCGCCTTTCTCGGCGTAGCCGTCTACGAGACCGCTGCCCAGCACGCGACGACGAGCCGCCAGCGGCTTGCGCGCGGTTGGCTTTTCGGCGCCGCCTGGCTATTTCCCGGCATGGTCTGGATGTGGTTCCTGACCGCGCCGGGCTACCTCGTCGCGGCGTCCATGTTCGCTGGCTTCCATGCCATCGCAGCCTGGGTCGCACCCCGAGGGCCGTGGCGAGTCATTGGTCGACCAGCCGCTCACACCCTCGCGGAGGCCCTGCGCTTCTGCTTTCCCTTCGGCGGAGTACCTCTGGCCAGCCTGGCCATCGGCCAAGCGGCGGGTCCATTTGCAGACGTCGTACGCGTCGGCGGGGCTCTGCTGCTGACCTGGTTCGTCTTCCAAGTGGGCTTCGCTCTTGCGGGACCATCGCCCGTGGTGCCGCAGGTGGCGCGCAAGCGAGGCATCACAGCGCACGGTGAATGGCATGGAGTTTTGGGTTTCGTAGCGGCGATGCTCGTCTGGCTAGTCCTGCCGGTGCTTGCTGACGGCGAGGGAAGCGCCTCGAGCGACAGCATCACCGTCGCTGCCGTGCAGGGTGGCGGGCCGCAGGGCACGCACGCGACTGACACGTCGGCAGAGGACGTGCTGCAACGTCACCTCGAAGCAACCGCACGCATCGAGCCCGGCTCGGTCGACCTCGTGGTCTGGCCGGAGAACGTGATCGATGTCGCTACGTTCGAGGGCAGCCGCGAACTCGACCTCGTGGCAGCCGAGGCGAAACGGGTCGGCGTCCCATTCGCAGTGGGCATCACGGAGGACACCGCCGACGGTGACCGCTTCCTCAATGCGCAGGTGGTGGTCACGCCCGAGGGCGAGGTCGTCAGCCGATACGAGAAGGTGCGCCGTGTTCCGTTCGGCGAGTACATGCCGTTGCGCGGGCTACTGAGTGCGCTCGGGGCGCCAACGGATCTAGTGCCACGCGATGCAGTCTCGGGTACCGGGCCGGCAGTGCTGGAACTGCCCGATGGAACGCGCATGGCAACCGTGATCTCGTGGGAAGTGTTCTTCGGCGGCCGCGTCAACGAAGGTGTCGAGGCTGGCGGCTCATTCATCATCAACCCGACCAATGGCAGCAGCTACACCTGGACGGTCTTGCAGAGCCAGCAGGTCGCCTCGTCGCGACTGCGCGCAATCGAGCAGAACCGATGGGTCGTGCAAGTGTCGCCCACCGGGTTCAGCGCATTCATCTCCCCGGACGGAGGGGTCTTCAACCGCACATCGGTCAGCGAGCAAGAGGTCATCACGCGATCGATCACATCGAGCGAAGCCCGTACCTGGTACTCATACACAGGCGACTTGCCGTGGGTGGCACTGATCGCCGTGGCTCTGGCCGTCTCCCTCTGGCGTGTCCGTGAGCAACGAGCCACCACCGCACCAGCAGTCAGCCCTGCGGAGCCGGAATCGGCGTAGGGGGCTCGACGCCGGCCAGCACGTTGACAGCGTTGTGGGCGGCCAGACGCGCCATTGCTGCGCGGGTCTCTTGCGTGGCGGAACCGAGGTGCGGAATCACGACCGCGTTCTCGCACTCCAGCAAGCCAGGGTGCACTGCGGGTTCGTTCTCGAAAACGTCGAGGCCGGCACCGGCAATGTGACCTGACTGCAATGCGGCCACCAACGCGGCCTCGTCGACGATGGGGCCGCGGGCGGTGTTCACCAGGAACGCCGTGGGGCGCATCATCTCGAACTGCGGCGTACTCATCAGGTGATGGGTCGCTGGGCTGTAGGGGCAGTTCAGGCTGACCACATCGCTGGTGGCGAGCAACTCATCCATGCTCATCAGCTGCGCGTCGAGTTCAGCCTCGATCTGCGGCGCCACAGGGCGACGGTTGCTATAGGCGATCTTCATGCCGAACGCCTTGGCGCGCCGTGCAAGTGCCTGGCCGATGTCGCCCATCCCGATGATGCCGAGCCGGTTGCCCTGGATGCCGCTGCCGAGCATGTAGAACATGCCCCACTGCCACGGTTGCTTGCTGCGGATCACCCGTTCGCCCTCGCCGAGCCGACGGGTGGACATCAGGATCAGTGCCATCGCAATGTCGGCGGTGGCGTCGGTGAGCACACCCGGCGTGTTGGTGCACACCACACCACGGCGAGCGCACGCGGCCACGTCGATGTTGTTGTATCCGACCGCGACGTTGGCGACCACCTTCAACTGTGGGCCAGCGGCATCGAGGAATGCATCGTCGACCTTGGTGGTCAGCAGCGTCAGCACCGCATCGGCGCCCTTCACTAGCGCGTGTACTTCGTCGACGGTGGGGACGTCGAGCGAGTCCCACGTGACGAGCTCGCCGGCCTCATCCAACATCTCCAAGCCGGCGGATGGAATGCGACCGGTGACCGCAATGCGCGGGCTCATGAGGTGACCCATGCGCGCAGGCCGGCGAGGCCTTCGTGAATGTCGACGACCGACAGGCCCGAGTAGGCGAAGCGGACGTAGTGATCCTGTTCGCCGGGCTGCGGACGACCGAAGTGCTTGCGGGTGCAGAACGACACGCCGGTGTTGTGCAGTGCTGCTGTTGCAAATGCACCAACTTCGTCGAAGCCCATGCGCGCCATCAGGTCCGTCACTTTTGGGAACAGATAGAAGGTCGACTCCGGCTTCGGGCAGATCAACCCGTCGATCTGGGCCAGCTCGCTCCACGCAGCATCGCGTCGGCGCTGCAGCTCGGCGAGAATTGCCAGCGGTCCTTCCTGCGAACCGGTGATGCCTTCGACACCCGCTGCCTGCACGAAGTGAGTGGTGCAGCTCTCGTCGTTGGTGTTCAGCTTCGCAATACTCTCCGCAATCGCGACCGGCGCGATTGCCGCACCGAGGCGCCAGCCGGTCATCGCGAACTTCTTCGAGAACGTGTACAGGATGACGGTGCGTTCGAGCATGCCGGGCAGCGACGCAATCGACGTGCTCTCCCCGGAGTAACGCATCTCGAAGTAGGCCTCGTCGGCCAGCACGATCAGGTCGTGCTCGATCGCAATGTCGGCGATTGCCTGCATCTCCTCCGGCGTGCTCTCGCAGCCGAGTGGGTTCTGCAGGTTGTTGTAGATGATCGCCGTGACGCGACCGTTGGCCGAGGCAATCTGGCTGCGCAGATGGTCGAGATCGATGGCGAAGCCCGTGTCGGTCTGCACATAGCGGTAGGCCAGGCTCTGGCCGCCGTAGTACTCGATCATGCTCTCGTAGATCGGGTAGCCGGGGTTGGGGTACAGCACTCCATCACCCGGGTTCATCACTGTCTGGATGAACTTGCCGATCACCGGCTTGCCGCCGGGCTGCACGACCACATTGGCGGCGGAATACGCAAGGCCGCGGCGGCTGCCGACGTCGTGGGCAAGCGCCTCACGCAGCGGCGCGATGCCCGCAGCAGCGCAGTAACCGGTCTTCCCCTCGGCAATTGCCTGGTTCATCGCCACCGCGATGTTGGCGGGGGTGGCCAGATTGATGTCGCCGAGGTGGAACGGGTACACACGGTTGCCCTTCGCCGCCCATTCCGCCGCCGCCATCGAGACCGCGAACGCTGTCTCCGTACCGAGATTGCTGAGCCGTTCTGCAAGCGCCATGAGCGAACTTTAGCGG
>JANOYI010000110.1:0-5533 GCA_031428795.1 Ilumatobacteraceae bacterium
TGGCGACTCCCTTGATGTTGGCGACGAAGGAGACGCCACATGCATCGTGTTCGAAGCGCGGGTCGTACAAGCCGGAGGGCGCGGGGTAACCCGCAGGGAATTCTGAATGCATCGAGTTTTGCTCCACGAGTCGACTGACGAAGTCGGTTTGAACGGCTGGCGGTGCACGGGACGACGTTGGCCCGAACGGTTGCGGGCAATGCTACGACCTGGCGCGGTCATCGCGCCAGACCATTGCACAGCGTCGTTCCAAGCACAGCGTCGTTCCAAGCACAGCGTCGTTCCAAGCACAGCGTCGTTGCTGCCAGGCAGGTCAGCCCGGCGCGCCAGCCACTGGTCCTACACTTTCGCCATGACGTCCGACGCTGGTAGCAATAAGCAGCCGTGGGGAGCACCTCCCCCGCCGCCGCCCGCGGGCTGGCCCGGAGGATTCGGGCCGTCTGGTTCGGGCGGTTGGGGGTCACCAACTCGCGAACATCCAAATGGCACCGCCGTCCTCGTCCTTGGAATTCTGTCTCTCGTCGCGTGCGGCGTCTGCGGTCCTTTCGCGTGGTCGATGGCGAACACGGCACTGCGCGAGATGGACGCCCAGCCGAGCGTCGCCTTCAGCAACCGTGGGAACGTCACGGCTGGCCGCATCTGCGGCATCATTGGCACCGTCTTTCTCGCCCTCGGCATCCTGTGGGTGCTGGTGTGGGTCGGCGTAGTGACTGGCTTGGCGTCGGGCTGAAGCGATGGACGAGAGCCCGATCGAAGCCCTCAAGGAGACCGTCGTCAGCCACGGCGAGCAGCTCGAGGCATCACGCCGATTGGGTGTGCCGGTGGCCACGACTCGTCGATTCTTCGAGATCGAGGGCCTCGATCTTGGCGGCCTCTTGGCGCTCGAGCTCTTCACGACCGTGATTCCACTCATCCTGATCGGCTTCGGCTGGTTCAGCGGGTTCAGCAATTCGCTCAGCTTCGGCGACTTATTGATCCGCCAGTTAGAGCTGCAGGGCGGTGGCGCCAGCCAGGTGCGCGGCTTGTTCGGCACCACCGCAAGTCTGAAAAGCACGTGGACCGTTGTGGGCCTTGCCAGCTTTCTTGTGTGGGGCATTCCCATGTCGTCGCAGGTCGCCAAGACATTCGCCCGCGCCTGGCGCCGCGAACGCTTTGCCTTCCTTGGGGAGGTGTGGCGCGGCGCGGTGTGGTTCGTCCTGTTCCTGGGCACGCAGGTTGCAACGGTTGCACTTGACACCATTCGTGTGCCGGGTGTGCCTCGCATGCTGTTCCATGTGCTCGCGCTCATCCCAGCGTTCATTCTGTGGTCGACAACACCGGCGATGCTTGTGCGCAACGGCGCCAACGGCTGGAAGCACCTGATGTGGTGTGGTGTCGCCGGCGTCGTGCTGGACACGGTGTTGATCCGTGTGTTTACGCGCCTGCTCCTTCCCATGCTGCTCAGCGGTTGGGCGGGCTTCGGTCCAATCGGCGCGGCGATGACACTGATGACATGGTGCACGGTGGTCGCGGCTCTATGGGTGGTCACCGCGTGTCTCGGCGCTGTGCTGTGGGAACGAACCGCGCCTTCCGAACTCGTTCTTGCCTCGCAAGAGCATCACCATGTCAACTCGAAAGGATCGATACGACTCTGAGCCAGGCCGGATTACTCGCCGAGATCGCCTGAGCGGTAGTGCGCCCGGCAGAGCAGTTCGTAGCGCACGACATCGCCGAACAGCGGCTGCTCGGCGTGATCGCCGGTGTCGCCGACAACGACCGTCTCTCCGGTGTACACGATCTCGCCGTTGACAACGCGGGCGTTGTGTGTGGCCCGGGCACCGCACCAGCAGCGAGCCTCCACCTGCATAGCTACCCGCTCGTCGGCAATCTCCAAAAATCGCTTGGTGCCCTCGAATAGTTCGCCGCGGAAATCCGTGATGAGCCCAAACGCGAACACGTCAACGCCCAGGTCATCGACAACGCGCCCGAGCTGGTCGCACTGTTCGACGGTGTAAAACTGGGCCTCATCGCAGACGAGATAGTGAATGGGCCAACTGTCGACAGCCAGCTTGTAGATGTCGAGATCGGGCACGACTTCGATGGCGTGGGCAGCCACACCGAGGCGACTGGTGACCTGCGCCCCCTCACGATCCAAGGTGGTCAGCAGCAGGCCATACAGCTCGCGGCTCGCGAGGTTATGGTGAATCTGAAGGGCCATCGTGCTCTTGCCCGAGCCCATCGTGCCGAAGCTGAACCGCAGCGTTGCCATGCCTGTTCGACCCTACCCGCGCGCGGACACGCGAACTGAGGACCACCCGCCTTCTAGTCTCGGCGAATGACTTCCAACGACGCAGTGCTGGTTCGCGGCAACGTATTCACTTCGGATCCGAATCAGCCTTGGGCAGAAGCCGTACTGACGAGCGGCGACACCCTCCAGTTTGTCGGCACGTTGGCAGAGGCCCGTGCGCTGGCCGACGGTTGTCCCGAAGTCGACGCTGGCGACGGCCTGGTGCTGCCTGGCTTCGTCGATGGGCACGCCCACCTGCTCAGCACGGGTGCCAGTCTTTTGCGCGCTCAGCTGCGCGCCGCGGCGTCGGTCGCCGATGTCACCGGCTGTTTGGAGAAGTGGCTTGCGGCTAACCCGGACGCGCCGCGGGTGCTTGGCATCGGCTGGCTGTTCTCCGTGGTGCCCGACGGGCTGTTACCCACGCGACAGATGCTCGATGCTGTCATCTCCGATCGGCCGGTGTATCTCGACGCCATGGACCTGCACTCGGTCTGGGCAAACTCGGCGGCGCTCGCCGAACTTGGTATCACCGACGACACACCCGACCCGATCGGCGGGCGCATCGTGCGTGACGACGACGGCGTTGCGACGGGTCTGCTGTTGGAGAACGCCGGCTACTTCATCGCCTGGCCGGTGATGAACGTTGCCGACGACGCCGAGCGCGACGCCCAGCTCTCCGCCGCTCTTGATGCCTACCGCGCTGCCGGCACCACTGCAGCGGTGGACATGGCGCTGGACGCTGAATCGCTCGAAGCACTTCTGCGTTCACAGGAGCGCGGCGACTTTACGTTCACAGTCGTCGGGCATTGGCTGGTCAACCGCACGGGTGATGCGGCCAGCGAGTTGGCGCAGATTGCGCATGCCGCCGAACGCGCAGCGACCCATCACGACGGCCCGATTCGAATTGCGGGGATCAAGCTGATGGTCGACGGCACCATCGATGGGTGCACTGCCGGCATGCTGGCGCCGTACGTGAACGGCCAGCCCGGTGAGCTGATCTGGGACCTGACGGCGTTGACCCCGGTCGTCGTTGCGGCTGACGAGGCTGGCTTGCAAATCGCGCTGCATGCCATCGGTGACCTGGCTGTTCGCACCGCGATCGACGCGTTGGAGGTGGCCGCCAATCGCCGCGCCGCACGAGGTGAGACCCGCAACCCGCGGCACCGCATCGAGCACCTGGAATACGTGGATGAAGCCGACGTTGCCCGGCTGGCGCCGCTGGGCATCACCGCCTCCATGCAGCCCGTGCACTGTGACCCAACGATCATGGCCAACTGGGTAGCCATGCTGGGTCACGAGCGCGCCCACCGCGGGTTCGCGTGGCCCGAGTACTTGGCGCACGGCACGACCCTGGCGTTCGGCACCGACACACCGACGGCCCCGTACCAGTCGCTGCCCAACATGTACATCGCTGCGACGCGCAAGTCGCCGAGTGATGCATCGATCGCGCCGCACCGTCCCGACTTCGCGCTGCCCCTCGCTGACTCCATCGGTCACGCCACACGCGACGCTGCGTGGGCGAGTCACATGGAGAGTCAGCGCGGAATGCTGCGCGCGGGGTTGGCGGCCGACCTTGTCATCCTGGACAGCAATCCACTAGCGCAGGACGCCGAGTCATTGCTGAGCGCTCAGGTCGTGTGCACCATCGTCGGTGGCAGGACGGTGTTTACGGCGCTTCCGTAGCGAACGAGAACAGCCCCCGTGCACGCAGGTGCGGCAGGAACTCAGAGTCGTACGCAATCACCGGCAGTTCGCGAACGAGAGCGTCAAGGCTGACGGCGTCGTCGCCGACAAGAATGCGCCAGGTGCCAGCGCGCACGCCGTCGAGGATGACGGTCGCGGCCTGCGCCGCTGTCATCGGCGCAGCGTCGCGGAACATCTCGCCCTGCATCTGCATTCCCACACGGAGGTCGTCGTCGCTGGCGCCGCTGACGTCCATGCCGCGCTTGGCGAGGCGCTCGCGCATGTCGGCTAGCTGCTCGCTGGTCATCTCCTTCGGGTCGCGGCCGAAGTACTTGCCGGAGTTGATCATGATCGACGTACCAATGTGCCCGGGCATGACCACCGACGCCTTCACGTGCGGGGCGTTCTGGCGCAGGTCGGTGATGAGTGCCTCGGTGAAGCCTTTCACCGCAAACTTGGCGGCGCTGTAGGCGGTGTGGGGAATGTTGGGGCCGAGCGATGCCCAGAAGCCGTTGACGCTGCTGGTATTGACGATGTGGCCTTCCTCGCTAGCGACGAGCAGCGGCATGAACGTGCGCGTACCCAGGTAGACCCCGCCCCAGCACACGTTGAAGGTGGTCTCCCACTCGTCTCGGCCATCGTTGACGAAACTGCCGCCGCCACCGACGCCAGCGTTGTTGAACAGCAAGTTGATGTGGTCCGTGCTGTGCTCAGTCTTCACGGCCTCTGCGAATGCAATGAGCTGCGTCTCCTGCGAGACGTCGGCGACGAACGTGGTGACACGAGTTCCTGCTGGCGCATCCGCCAGGCACAACGCAACCGTCTCGTCCATGTTTTCGGCCGACACATCGCACATCGCAACGTGGCAGCCCTCTGCGCTGAGCTGGCGGGCCAGCTCGCGGCCCATGCCGGTGCCGCCCCCTGTGATGACTGCGATCTTGCCAGCGAAGTTGTCCATTGCTACAGATTGTCAGGCGGACTCATTGCCAGCCGATGCGGAGGGTCGGTCGCGCGCGAGTGCGGCATGATGCTGGCATGACGCGTTTCGTCGCACTTCTCGGTGGCATCAACGTTGGCGGCCATCGCGTCACGATGGAGCGACTGCGCTCTGAAGTTGCGTCCTTGGGGTACACCGACGTCTCCACCTTCATCGCCAGCGGCAACGTGCTCTTCATCGGCCCCGCCCGTGGCGACCACGAAGCTCGGATTGCCGCACACCTGACCGAGGTGCTCGGCTGGCCAGCACCGACGTATCTCCGCACCGCAACCGAGATCATCGCGACGACCGACCTTCGCCCGTTCGGCCACACGCCCGAGGGCTACACCCACATGGTCGCGTTCTGCCGGAACAAACCCAGCGCAGATATCGAGGTCACCTCGACCGCAGCTGACCAGTTCAAAATCGGGGACCGCGAGGTGCACTGGCTGATCGAGCGCAAGCTCACCGACTCCAAGATCACGCTGCCGAAACTGGCCAAGCTGATCGGCCCCAACACCACCCGCAACATCACCTCACTCGAGCGCCTCGCGCTGCTGGTGCGTTGAAGCCAGGCTGCACGTCATCTAGTCACTCAGACGTGCCAC
>JANOYI010000111.1:0-3032 GCA_031428795.1 Ilumatobacteraceae bacterium
GCCGCGGTAGCTGCGGGTCCTGGCTATGAACCGTGGACGGCAAAAGCGTTGCTCACGATCACCGCGGGCGGAGAACTCGTCGTCAGTCGCGAACCCGGCGGCTGATTTAGACGTTCGGACGAACCACGACGACGGGGACCGCGGCCGCGTCGAGCACGCTGTTGACCGTCGAGCCGAGTAGGCGAGTGCGCAGGCCGCCGTGGCCGTGTGAACCGAGCACCAGTAGGTCACCGTCCTTGATCGTCTCGAGGAGGGCGTCGACCGGACTGCTCTCTACGAGTTGGCCGGTGACCGTGGCACCGGACCGCTCGCGAGCCAGTTCCACCGACCGGGTCAGTGTGCAGTCGGCGTCGACCTCGGTCAGGTCACGGGCCTGGGTGGCTCGTGCGTCTACCGGCGCATACGCATACGACCAACCGTGCACCAGCACGAGGTCGACCCTGTGGCGGTCGGCCTCATCGGCTGCCCAGACGACGGCGGCGTCCGACGTTGCGGAGCCGTCGATACCGACAACGATTCGATCGGGGGTGCCACGGGTTGCGGCGCCACGAATGACTGCCACCGGACACGGGCTGTTGTGAACCAGCGAGCGCGGTGTGGTGCCCAGCCAGAACGCAGCAGCGCCATCATGGCTACTTGCGCCGACGACGATCAGATTGGTGGCAGTCGCATCGGTGAGCAGTGCGCTCGCAGCCGAGCCGGGCACGACTTCAGCCGTGACCGTCAACGTGGGGTGCGAGGCGCGGACCTTGGCGGTCATCTGCGCAGACGTCGTGGCCGATGCCTCGCGGATGGCTTCGTACGCGGCACCTGAGCTCCAGCCCATCGCAGCTTCCCCTGACATCACGGGCATCTCGACGCACGTAACAATCCGCAGGGCAGCACCTCGAACTGAGGCTTCCGATGCGGCCCACGCGACGGCTTCCGCCGAGGTTTCGCTGCCGTTGTAACCGACGATCACTGTGTCGTTCGACTTCTCTGTGCCGTTCAACTTCTCGGTGTCACTCATAACTTCATGATCTCCTCGTTGGACTTGCATCGCTAGGGTCCCCAGTCCCAGCTGGGAATAGACGCGGATGCACCACGACCACCGGACAGTCGGCGCCCTGAACCGCTGCGAGTGCAACCGAGCCGAACTGCAAAGTCCTGTAACCACTCGGTCCTCGTGAGCCCACCACCAGCAGGTCGGCGCCTGCGCTTTCTGCGATGAGCACGTCCGCGGCTGGCCCAAGCACAGCGCGCCGTTCGATGACAGGATCTGGCCCCGCCTCGTACAGGTCGGCGGCGAGATCGGCAATGCACTGGGCGTCGGCTTGCCGCAGATCGTTGGCCCGCAACGAACGTTCGCCATTGTCTGGCGGCTGCCAGGCATGCACGATCGTCACCGACGCTCGGTGCCGGGCCGCCTCAGCCATGGCCCAGTCGAGCGCCGCAGCGGATGCATTTGAACTATCGACGCCCACGACAATTCGTTGCAACTGCTCGCGCGGCGTTCCGCGAACGACGACCATCGGGCACGAACCCCGACGGCCCGTCCCAGCGACAGGTTCGGTGCCAACGATCAACAGCGTTGCGTCGGCGGCATCATCGAGAAACTCGTCCGGATTGTCGCCGCGGGTCGCGAGCACTCGAAGCGAGCAATGCCTGGTCGCGGCTTCTCGCGTGGCCCAGTCGAGAACGCCGGCATCGGCGGCAGAGTCGTCGAGGCCAACGACTAAACGATCGATTGCAGGCGCGGCGAGTTGCACACAGCCAAGGGTGGCTGGCGAGCGGATACCTGGCTAGGGCCTTGCGACCCAATTCAAGAGTTGCCGGTGGAGCCGGACACGATTGGAACTTCCCACAAAGCGACCGTTCCCGCCTCGGTGCCTGCACCAATCGAAAAACGACCGCCGAGGGACTCGGCCCGCACCAGCATGTTGTCCAGCCCGCTGGACCGGCTCCCTGGTGCGGGTACGTAGCCCAAACCGTTGTCGACAACTACCAGCGTGAGCCGTCCGTCTTGCACCGCAACTTCCACCTGCGCGGCCGAGGCGCGAGCGTGGCGGGCCACATTCGATAGCGCCTCGCGCAGACACAGAAGTAGGTGGCCGCGAGCGGGCTCGGTGACCGTGCTGTCGATCGGCCCAATGATGTCGCAGGACGGTCGGTACCCAAGTGCCTTCGACGACTCCTCGCAGATGGCGGCGATGTCACTACGGAGAGTTTGCGTTGTTCCCCAGCGCTGGTGCAGCTCGAAAATCGTCGATCGCACTTGGCGAATCGACGCGTCGAGGTCGTCGACGGCTCGCATGATTCGCTCGACCGCCAATGGTTCTTTCACCATTTGTGCGGCAGCCTGCAACGAGAGCCCGGTGGCAAACAGGCGTTGGATGACATCGTCGTGCAGGTCGCGAGCGATTCGCTCGCGCTCGTCCAGAAGGCCAGCGGTGCGACTTTGCTCGTGCAGACGAGCGTTCTCGATCGCCAGGCCGGCTGCGGCGGCAAGGCCAACAGCCAGTTCTTGATCGGCGTCGGTGAAGACGCCACCGTTTGCCTTGTCGGTGAGGTAGAGGTTGCCGTACACGACTCCGCGAAGGTGGATGGGCACCCCGAGAAACGAGGTCATCGGCGGGTGGCCCGGAGGAAACCCGAACGATTCGGGGTGTGCTTTCAGATCAGGGAGCCGCAGCGGTGTGGGCTCGAGAATCAGCAGGCCGAGAATCCCATGCCCCTCTGGCCGAGCACCGATCCGCTCGATCTGTGCTTCGTCGAGTCCGACCGTGACGAATTCGGCGAGACGCGAGCGCGACTCGTCGAGCACTCCAAGCGCCGCATACTGGGCGTCGACGAGTTCTGCGGCGACCTCGGTAATGCGCCGCAGCGCGTCGGCAAGGGTCAACTCGGAGCCGATTGCCATCACCGCATCGAGCAATCGAAGCAATTGCTGCGGGCCGGCAAACTCGAAACGATCGGGCACAGGTCAGAGGCTACGGCCTGGCGCCGCTAGGTTGTGGCGGTGGCCGTGATCAGGGTGTTTCTTCTCGACGATC